>JALOLA010000063.1 GCA_025456205.1 Acidobacteriota bacterium
CGGTTGCGGTAGAGCTCGAAGATGCGGTGGTGCTGCTGGATCAGCTTGAGCACGATGCGGCGCAGCGGGAAGCCCTGGCGGCTGTCGGCGCGCAGGCGCGCCAGCACCGCCTCGGCCAGCTTGACGCCGCGCGAGTCGTGGAAGGCGGAGGTGACGGTCATGCGCCCGCGCTTGAATTCCCAGCCGGTGGTGGCGGGCTTGCCGCAGTCGTGCAGCAGCGCCGCCAGCAGCAGGGTCAGCGCCCGCGGCTCGTCCAGCGCCTGCTGCGCGGCCAGCCGGGCGGCGATGTCGACGGTGATCAGCGTGTGCGCCCAGACCGAGTGGTGGCCCTGCTCGTCCCTTTCCGGATGGAAAACGGCGTCCTGGATGGTGACGGCCAGGGCGGCCAGCTCGGGGAAAAGCTTGTCCAGCACGGTCAGGCGGTGGTACTCGCGCAGCCCCAGCGAGGGCTGCGGCGACTCGAGCAGCAGACGGAACAGCTCGTCGGCGACGCGCTCGGCGCTCAGCTCGTCCAGCGGCACCTTGCGCGCCCTGGCGTAGATGGCCTTGTCGACGGCGAAGCGGTGCACCGAGGCGAAGCGGGCGGCGCGCAGGACGCGCAGCGGGTCGTCGCTGAAGCTGGCCGGCGAGGTCATGGCGATGCGCCGCTCGGCGATGGCCTGCAGCCCGTGGTGCGGGTCGACGACGCGGCCGTCGCTCAGGCGCACGGCGATGGAGTTGCAGGTGAAGTCGCGCCGCCCCAGATCCTCCTCCAGGGTGACCTGCGGTCCCGACTGCACGGCGAAATTCTTGTGGCCGTGGCCCGCGCCGTCCTTTTTGCGGTCGCGGCGCGGCACGGCGATGTCGAAGGTGCGGCCGGCGCGGGTGAACTTGATCACCGCGAAGCTCTTGCCCACCGTGTCGGTCTTGCCCAGGGCATCCAGCCGGGCGGCGATCTCGTCGTAGCCCATGCCGGTGACCAGCAGGTCGACGTCCTGGTCGGCGCCGGTTTTTTTGTAGAGGACGCGGTCGCGCACCGTGCCGCCCACCACGTGGACGGCGGGGCCGAAAATAGAGACGAAAAATTCCTTCTGGGGAAAGTCGATGCGCAGCCGCTTCATTATGGCCAGATTTTAGCCGTTCAAGGCCCTGAAGTCAATTCAGGAGGGGATTCGTCCTGCACCGTGATGGTCCCGCGACGCTCACCACTCCGGCGCAGACCAAAATGATCTCGGGCGGATTCAAATGACCAACTCGTCCCGCTGGCGCGGGACTCAAACAGCGGTCATTTGGCCTGCGGCCCATCCGCCCTCGATTTTTTGGTTCCCTGCGCCTCCGTTTCGTTCGCTCACGCGGGACCCATCACGGTCTGAAAGAGCGCTTGGCGGATATGTCCGATGATGTGCTTGGTGGTATAATAGAATCAATGTCGCAAACCGTTTTCAGCCCTGCTTTCTGGGAAAAGCTCGACTCGCGCCGGCGCCGCGTCGAGGTCGCCGCCGTGGACCGCGAGGCGCGCGAGCTCGCCGTGGCCGCCGTCTTCGCCCGCTTCGGCGAGAGCGTCATCTGGCTGGTGGGCGAGAACGAGCCGCTGGAGGAGAGAAGCGAGAAGCTCGGGCAGTGGCTGAAGCTGCTCGGCCGCGACGACGCGCCGGTCCATTCCCACCTGCTGCCCTTCGAGGACCCCTACATCAACACCGCCGCTGACGCGCGGCGCATCGCGGCTAAGCAGCAGCTCCAGGCCGACCTGGCGGCGGGCCGCAAGATGATCGTGCTGTCGACGCTGGCCGCCCTCTCCATCCGCCTGGAACGGCCGGGCGCCGCGGAAACCGGCATGCTGGAGCTCCGCGCCGAAGACCTCTGGGAACGCGGCGAGCTCATCGAGAAGCTGACCGGCCTCGGCTACCAGGCACGCGACGCCGTCGAGATCGGCGGCGACCTGGCCTGGCGCGGCAATGTTCTCGACGTCTTCCCCGTCGCCGCCGCCCAGCCCGTGCGCCTGGAGTTCGAGGGCCGGCGCCTGGCCTCGCTGCGCAGCTTCGACCTCGAGACGCAGCGCTCCACCGGCACGGTCGCGGTCGCGCGCATCGGCGAGAACCGCTATTTTCACGTTGGCGCCGCACCGGGCCCCGCCGCGGTCCATGACCCGGAGCGCTATGCCTTCCTCAGCGACCTGCTGCCGGGCTGCCGCGTACTGGCCTCGAACTGGAAGCGGATCGAGGACGAGCAGCGCAAGCTGCTGGACAACTTCCGCCGCATCCGCGAGGCCGTCCCCCACGGCCGCGACGAGGCCCCCGCCGTCGAGGACATCTTCGCCTTCCCCCACCAGGGGCTGCGCCTGGCCGACCTGGTGGATTTCGCCGCCGACCCCGGGGCGGCCTTCGAGGTCCGCTTCCTGCCCAGGGCCATCACCGACCTGGACGGCGCCGACGTGGACGAGCTGCGGCGCAAGAACGGGCAGGGCTGGCGGCTGCTGGCCTACGCCGCCGACGCGCGCCTGCTGGAGAACCTGCGCGTTGCGCTGCCGCAACTGGAATGCCACTTCTTCAACATCCCCTGCTCGTTCGAGAACCCGCTGCTGCGGCTGGTCTGCCTCACCGGCCGCAACTACCGCCCCGCCCCCAGGGAGGCGCGGGCGCGCCAGGTGCCTCCGGAGGAGCAGCTGCGCGACATGGCCGAGGGCGACTGGGTGGTCCACCGCCGCCACGGCATCGGCCGCTTCGCCGGCATCAAGCGCCTGCGCCTGGAGGACACGTCCAGCGAGTTCCTCAAGATCGAATACCTGGACCGCGAGTTCCTCTACGTGCCGCTGCACGAGCTGGAGGTGCTGAAGCGCTACAGCGGCACCGAGGGGGCGGTGCCGGCCCTCGACCGCCTGGGTGGCCGGACCTGGCAGGCCAAGACCGAGCGTGCCCGCAAGGCCATCGTCACCTACACCCGCGAGCTGCTGGACCTCTACGCCATGCGCAAGGCGGTGCGCAAGACGGCGCTGGCGCCGGTGCCCGAGCTGGAGGAAAAGCTGCAGCAGGACTTCCTCTTCGTCGAGACCGAGGACCAGAAGCAGGCCATCCGCCAGGTGCTGGCCGACATGGAGGCCGACCACCCCATGGACCGCCTCATTTGCGGCGACGTCAGCTTCGGCAAGACCGAGGTGGCCCTGCGCGCCGCCCTGCGCGCCATGGCCAACGGCCGCCAGGTCGCTTTCCTCTGCCCGACGACCATCCTGGCGCTGCAGCACTTCCGCAACTTCGAGCGCCGCCTGGCCGCCTACCCGCTGCGCCTGGCCATGCTGTCGCGCCTGGTCTCCGGGGCGGAAAGGAAGCGCGTCCAGGCCGGGCTCAGGGACGGCAGCGTCGACCTGGTGGTGGGCACGCATTCGCTGCTGGCCCGGGGGGTGGAATTCCGGCGCCTGGGGCTGTTCATCGTCGACGAGGAGCAGCGCTTCGGCGTCTTCCAGAAGGAGAAGCTCAAGCAGGGGCGCGAGACCATCGACGTGCTGACCCTCTCGGCCACCCCCATCCCGCGCACCCTGTCCATGGCCCTCTCCGGGCTGCAGGACATCTCGCTGGTGCAGACGCCGCCGCTGGGGCGCCTGGCCATTAAAAACTTCGTCGGCCTCTTCTCGCGCCAGGCCGTGGTCTCGGCCGTGCTCAACGAGGTCGAGCGCGACGGCGCCGTCTTCGTGGTCTACAACAACATCGAGCGCATCTTCCACTTCCGCGACCAGCTGGCCTCCTGGCTCCCCGACGTGCCCATCGTCGTGGTCCACGCCCAGATGCCCGTCGCCGTCATCGAGAAGAACCTGATGGACTTCATCGCCGGCAAGTTCCGCGTGCTGCTCTCCACCACCATCATCGAGAACGGCATCGACATCCCGCGCGTCAATACCATGATCGTGCTGAACGCCGACCGCCTGGGGCTGACGCAGATGTACCAGCTGCGCGGGCGCATCGGCCGCAGCACGCGCCAGGCCTACGCCTGGTTCCTGGTCGATGACCGCAAGGGGGCGGTGAGCGAGCTGGCGCGCAAGCGCCTCGATGCCATTCGCGAGTTCTCTGAGCTGGGGTCGGGCTACAAGCTGGCCGAGTTCGACCTGGCGCTGCGCGGCGCCGGCGCCCTGCTGGGAAACCGCCAGCACGGCCACGTCGAGGCCCTGGGCTACGACTACTTTCTCGAGCTGCTGCGCCAGACCATCCGCGGCTTCAAGGGCGAGGCGGGGGAGGAAAGGGAGCTGGCCCTGCACGTGCACTTCCCCTACGCCATCAGCGAGGAATACATCGCCGCCACCCCGGAGCGCATCGCCGCCTACCGCCGCGTCCTGGAGGCGCGCCTGAGCGAGGAGCTGGAATCCCTGCGCGGCGAGCTGCAGGACCGCTACGGCCAGCCGCCGGCCGGCATGGAGAAGATCTTCTATGTCGGCGCCGTCAAGCTCTTTGCCCGCCAATACGGCTGGGTGAAGGCCGACGTGCACCCCGACCGCGTGCTGGTGGACGCCGGGCGCGAGATCGAGCCCCCGGCCGGAGCGGCGCAGCTGCCGGGAGTGCAGGTGTTCGCCGGCGGCAACCTGGAGCTGGAGTTCCACGGCCTGGCCGCGTTCCTGGCGCTGGGCAAGCGGCTGAAAAGACTTTTTTCGTAGTGGCAGCGAAATGGCTTGAAGCGGAGATGAAATGGGTAAACGGTTTACGGTATTCGGTAAGAAAGGCAAAAGGCAAAAGTAAAAAGGCAAAAGGGAAGAGAGGACAATAAAAAAGGGTCTTCGTTTGGGTTATTGGAATTTGGGAATTGGCGCGCAGCGTATTTGGAATTTGGTGCTTGTGTTTTGGAATTTGATTTCTTCCGCGTCACGCGTCATCCCCTAACGGGGACCTTCGGGCGCGTCACGAAGGTTCACTATTGCCTTCGCTTGAGTCATTGGAATTTGGCATCTAATTCTTATCGCGTCACGCGTCACGTATTTCTATTCATTTAGTTTTAGTCGTAGTTACGCGTCACGTAGGTCAATGGCGCCGCTCCTACAGACGGACTATGCCCAGCACCTCTTCCTGCAGGCCGGTCTTCGGGCACTCGCGCAGGACGCGGATCTCGTTCGGGCCCTTCCCGCTCAGGACGACGACCAGGTCCTTTTCATAGGTACACACAGCGATCTTTTTCCACTCACCCTGTTTTTCGATCGATACGTTCTTCGGGTCCAGCCGGGTCTCCTCGATCTTCACCGGGCAGCGCTTGTGGATGAATTCAACGAACAGCTTGACCTGAACCTTGTTCCTGGCATTGCCGGCAACCGGGGCGGTCTCCATATACACATCGCAGGGCAGCACGCTTTTCATGCCCGCAGCCAGGAATATGACCAGCAATAGTGCTTTCTTCATGTTGTTTCTCATACTCTTTAGACAATCGGCGAGGGAATTTCTTGCGCTCTTTCAGAAAGTGTCAGTGTTAGTGTTGGTGTTAGAAACAGCCTGGCAACGAACTTGGTTCAGCAGGCTCTAACCTCTTCCTAACACTAACACTATCACTAACACTTGGATTTTTCGCCCGGCGAAAAATCTACAGCGCCTGCTCCTTGAGCCTGACCCAGATGCCGGCCGAGTCGTCGTCCGTGTCGCGGCGCACCTCGAAGTCGGGGAGCGACTTGATCAGCGACGACAACTGGCGCTGGCCGAAGCTGCGCGGGTCGAAACCGGGGTCGAGCTGCTGCAGCGCCTTGCCCATCGGCCCCAGGTTGGCCCAGCCGTTCTCCTGCAGCACCATCTCGTAGGCCTCGCGCAGCAGCGGCATGGGATCGCTCCCGGCGTAGAGCGCCTGCTGCTGCGGCTGCTCCGGCTGCTGCTCCTGGAATTGCGGCTGGGGCTGCGGCTGGTCCTGGGAGTCGGCCTTGCGGCTGCCGCTGCGGCCGCGGTCGCGGCCGTGGTCGCGCCCCCGCTCCGGGCGCGGCTTGCTCTCGCGGCGCTGCGGGGCCAGGTTCTCGGTGTAGATGAACAGGTCGCAGGCGTTGACGAACGACTTGGGCGTCTTCTTCTGGCCGATGCCCATGACGAAGAAGCCCTCCTCGCGGATGCGCGTCGCCAGGCGCGTGTAGTCGCTGTCCGACGACACGATGCAGAAGCCCTCCACCAGGCGGCGGTGCATAATGTCCATAGCGTCGATGATCAGGGCGCTGTCGGTGGCGTTCTTGCCCACCGTGTAGCGGAACTGCTGGATGGGCTGCACGGCGTGCATGTGCAGGGCGTCCTTCCAGGAATGCATGTTCTGGGTGGTCCAGTCGCCGTAGATGCGGCGGATGGTCACCGAGCCGTGCTTGGCGATCTCGGCCAGCATCTTGTTCAGCAGCGAGGCCTGGGCGTTGTCGCCGTCGATGAGGACGGCCATCTTGTTGTCCTTGCTTTCTATCGTGGTTTGGGCCATGTGCTCTCCCTTGGGTTCTCAGCTCATTATTAAATTTAACAGAGACGGCGGGTTAAGTCAAGGGAGATCACCTCGGCGCAGGGCGTAAGGCGGAAGGCGTAAGGCGACCGGAGAGTGTCTTTTTCTTTCCTTACACCTTACACCTTGTGCCCTACGCCGAGTGCTACAGGTTGAAGTTGTAGGTGAACTTCACCAGGAACACGTTTGTCGACGGCAGGCGCATCAGGTCGCGGAAGCCCGCTCCCAGGTCGAACTCGTCGCGGCCGGTATTGTCGCCGCGGCCCTGGCTCCAGACCAGGAAGAGCGCGGCCCCGGGCCGGTATTCCCAGCGCAGCACCAGATTGCTGCGCAGCTCGAGCACGTTGAAGTCGGGGTTGGCGAAGGAATAGGCCTTGCAGCCGGAGGCTTCACTGACACGATACTCGTTGCCGCCGGCGTCGAACCGGATCTCGTCGCCGCCGAAGGGCTGGAAGCGGTCCTGGAACAGGGCGGCGCGCGGATCAACGATGCGCTTGAAGGCGTCGTAGCGGCCGTTGGCGATGAAGGGCTGGCCGTAGAACTGGATGGAGAGCTCGGGCGTGACGCTGTAGTTCAGGCGCAGGGTGACGTAGAAGGTCTTCTGGTCCAGGCCGCCCATGACGTAGCGGCTCTCCCCGCCGGCGTCGCGCGTGGCCACGTACTGCAGGAGGTTGCGGTTGAAGGAGTAGCCGGGAGCCACCTTGAGCGAGAAGCGGCTGCCGGGCTGGTAGGCCAGGGACAGGCTGGCCCCGCCGCTCTGCCGCGAGCCGCCTTCGGCGCCGTACAGCGAGCCGCTCAGCGAGACGACGAGCCGCTGCCGGGCGTCGCTGCCCACGCCGTACCAGAAGTTCCAGCCCGGGTCGCAGCGCAGGGCAGGGCCGCCGCGCAGGGCGCTCAGCGAGACGTTGGGGCCCTGGCGGTTGATGCCGGCGTTGACGCTCCAGTAGTTCTTGAGCTGGCCCCAGAAGCTGACATTGCCGCCGACGAAGGTCGGCTCGAGGCCGAAGTTGTAGCCGCTCCAGGCGTTGAAGTTCAGGCTGAGCGTGTTGAAGACCAGGGTCGGCCTGGAGATCCTGTAGCCGGCCCAGCCCCAGGCCATGATGGCGTCGCTCTTGGAAAGATACCCCATGTCGTTGAGCTCCAGGCCGGGCGAGCGCCAGGTCACGCCGGTGCTGAAGCGCAGCGGGCTGCCGCCGTTGCGGCCGAACTCGACGGTGCCGCCATGGCCGGACAGCGAGGTGCGGTCGGGATCGTAGTCCAGGTAGCCGGCATCGGGCCTCTGGAAGTAGTGCACCGCCGAGGTCTGCGTGCGCTGCAGCGCCGCCGCGCTGCCCTGCACCCGGCTGAAGACGGCGTTGGCCCAGACGTAGTAGTTGCGGTTCTTCCAGCTGTGGAAGAGGTCGATGCCGCCGCTGTAGGCCTGGCGGTGGAGAAAGTCGAGGGCCTCGTCGTTGATGTCGCGGTTGACGGCGGTGAACATGGCGCCGAACGTGGTTTGGCCCTGGTTGAGGTCCTGCTGGGCGCGCAGCATGAAGTAGTTGGTCAGCGGCTCCACCGTCTCGGCGCGGCTGCCGCCGGCAAAAGCGATGGCCGCGCTCTCGCGGGCGGTCAGCGCGTCGAGCACGCCGAGCGACAGGCCGCGGCGCGTCTTGCCGGTGACCTTGAAGGCGCCCAGGATGGCGGTGGTCATGGGCATGTCTAGGAACTCCCCGTCCTGCGTTTCGGGATAGAAGCGCGGAGCGCGGCCGATGCGCCGCGAATAGAACAGGTTGTCGCTGCTGAAGTCGCCGTCGCCGCCCATGATGCGGAAGTCGAGAATGCTGCGCCCTTCGGTGAAGAACGGCCGCTTCTCCTGGAAGTAGGTCTCGTAGGCCGTGAGGTTGACCACCGAGGGGTCGGCCTCGACCTGGCCGAAGTCGGGGTTGAGGGTGAAGTCGAGGGTCAGGTCGCTGGTCAGGCCGATCTTGCCGTCCAAACCGCCGAGCAGGCTGCCGCTGTGACCGTCGGCAAAGGGATTGCCCGCTTGGCGCGGCGACAGCGTCGTTTGCGCCACGGCATAGGGGACGATCTCGACCTGGTGCTGGGCGCGGATGCCCTTCAGCCCCTGCAGCTCGCCGAAAAAGCTGACGAAGCCCGGCGCCTGCTTGGGAATGTGGGCCCACGAAGAGATCTCCTGCTTGCGGTAGAGCAGGCGCCGCACCTGCAGGCCGAAGACGGCGTCGCCTGAGGCGAAGCGCAGCTGGCTAAAGGGGATGGCCAGCTCGGCCGTCCAGCCTTTGGCGTCGACCGCGGCCTGGGCGGACCATATGGCGTCCCAAGTGGCGTCCTGGCTGTTGCTGTCGCCCGCGATGGTGACGTCGGACTTGACGCCGGCGGCGTTGACCTTGAAGCCCAGGGCGGTGCGCTTGTCGAAATAGCTGTCGATGTACACTGCCAGGTAGTCGCCATCGATGGTGTCGCGCCGGGCCACGCGGCGCTCGATGGCGCCGGCCTGGCTGTCGTGGCAGCGCACCAGCACATAGACATTCTTGTCGTCGTACATGACCTTGAACTCAGTGGCCTCCGTGGGCGCCTCGCCGCTGCTTGGATCGTCCTGGATGAAGCCGCCGGCCCACTCCGCCTTTTGCCAGCAGGGGTCGTCGCCGCGGCCGTCGATCGCCGGGGCGTGGGGGTTGATGTGCCTGCTCATGTATACCCGCTTGTCGGCGGCGGACAGCGCCATGATGCCCAGCAGGGCCAGCAGGAGCGAAAACAGGATCTTTTTCATGGTCAACCTCGCGTAATTGGCTTTGTCAACATTGGGTTAGACGAGGGAAAGTGGAAAAGGTAACAGGCGGGAAGAAGAGGTTCGAAGTTCGACGTTCGAAGTTCGATGTTGAAGAAAAAGAAAAATTCCAAATCACAAGCACCAAATTCCAAATAAATTTCAAGCACCAATTACCAAATGACCCAAACGAAGGCATCGGTACGAGCTTTTATATCACTCTCTTTTCACTGGCTCATGGGAAATGGCAGAGAGGAAGCTATAAAGGAAAAAGGAAAAAGGTAAAAGTTAAAAGTAAGAGAAAAGCACATGGAGTTACAACGGTTGAAGAAAAAAAGGCAAAAGGGAAAAGCGGGCAAGGGGCGGCGAGCGGCTCTCTTAGGCTACTCGAGGTCCTCTTTCCGGCCCTGCAGCAGCCCCTGGAAAAAGGCCAGAACGTTGGCCCCCAGCTGTCGCGTGCGATAGCCGCCTTCCTGGACCACCAGCTTGGGCAGGTGAAAGGCCCCGATCATGGCGCCGTTGGCGCGGAAATCATCGGCCTTCAGACTCCAGGTGCCGGTGGGATCGCCCTTGGCCGTGTCGGCGCCGAAGGGGATGACCAGGAACTCGGGGCGAAAATCGGCGATGCGCTTCAAAGCTTTTTTCAGCGCCATGCGGTACTCGGCGCCCTTCAGCTTTTCCGGCAGCGGCAGGTTGAGGTTGTAGCCCAGCCCCTCGCCCTCGCCGCGCTCGCCGCGGAAGCCGCTGAAATAGGGATAGGCAAAGTCCGGGTCGCCGTGCAGCGATACGGTCAGCACGTCGCGGCGCTGGTAGAATATCTCCTGCTGGCCGTTGCCGTGGTGGTAGTCCAGGTCGAGCATGGCCACCCGGCCGTAGCGCGACAGGTGCTGGGCGGCGATGGCCGCGGAGTTGAAGTAGCAGAACCCGCCGAACACACGGTTCTCGGCGTGGTGCCCCGGCGGCCGCACCAGCGCGTAGGCCAGCGTTTCCCCGCCCAGCAGCAGGTCGGCTGCCGTGAGCGCGCAGTCGACGGCCTGCTGGGCCGTGCGGTAGGTGTAGCGGCTCAGGGGGGTGAAGGTGTCGATGCAGTAATAGCCGGCCGTCACCCAGATTTCCTTGGGCGGCCGGTCGGCATGGCGCACGGGGAAGACGTAGGGGTACAGTGTGCTCCCCGGCTCGATCTCGCGGCTCACCTTTTTCATGAAGCCCACGAGGTGGCCGTTGTGGACGCTGCGGATGAACTTTTCCGGGTAGCGCTCGACCGGAACCTTGACGAACAGGCCGGTTTTGTCGGTCTCGGCCAGGATGGAGTCGATGCGCACCGGGGATTCCACGTAGCCGCGCTCCTTGACGTGGTGCAGGTGATGGTCCTTGCTGACCACCATCATCACCTGATGCTTCCGGGTCCGCGGCGCCGGGCCGGCGCCCGGGGCGATCTTTTTGGCATAGCGCGGGGGCCGCAGGCGCACCGGGTCGTCAACGAACGAATCCACGACCATTTGGACGTACTCGGCGGGGCAGTAGTCGCCGTACAGGCGCTGCAGGATGGCGCGCACGATCGCCCGCGCCTCGTCGCGGGCCAGGGGCAGGCCGCGGCCCAGGCCGTCGAAGACGAGGTAGGGCGGGCAGAGGTCGCCCTCCTTGACCGGCGTTTCGTACTTCGTGCCCGCGATGGGCCGGGCACCGAACTTTTCGTAGAATTTCAGCCGCGCCGCGTTGTCCGGGAGCAGGCCGGGCAGCCGGCACAGGGTCGGGTCGTCGGGCAGGCACTCGAAGAACAGGCCGACGCTGCCGCGCTCCTCGGCCTCGGAACGCACGCGCTCGTAGATGGCGCTGCCGACGCCGCCGGCCAGGGCGCCCTTGCGCGTGGCGATGAAGTCGAGGTAGGAGAATTTGAGGTCCGGCGCGACCAGCAGGATGGCGAAGCCCTTGACCTTCTCCCGGTCGTCCTCGGCAATGAAGATGATCGTCTGCAGCCCGAACTTGACCGGGTTGTCCATGCGGGCAATGACATGATGCAGCTTTTCCGGCTTGACGGCCGTGAAGTGGCTGCGCAGGATGGCCAGCACCTGGTCCAGCGCCTGGCGGTTGCCGGGCGTATGCTGGTCATGTATCTTGCGGATGCGGAACATGGCGCGCTTCGCTTGCTATTTTACACCTTTGCTCCACTGAAGTCATGCGGCCGCAAGGGCCGCACTGTCCCTACCTGATCTCCTTCTCGATCCACTGCGAGCGGTCCGGCTCCGCCGGGTTTGCGGGAGTTTTGGCGGGCGGGTTCTTGCGTAGCTGTTCGAGCAGGTATGTCACCGCCGCCTCAATGCTCGGGTCGTTGCCGCGGGCGATCTCCTCCGGTCGGTCATAGACCTCGATGTCGGGATAGATGCCCACGCCTTCCACCGTCCACTGGCCGTCGGTGCCGACGATGCCGTTCATCGGCACCGCGAACGACGGGCCGTCCACCAGCGGCGGGCTCCACGAGTAGCCGACCAGGCCGCCCCAGGTGCGGGTGCCGATGAGGACGCCCAGCTTCCGCAACTGGAACAGGTAGGGGAAGTTGTCGCCGCCCGAGGAGGAGTAGTGGTTGATGAGCATGGCCTTGGGCCCCTCCAGGGCGAACACCGGGTCGCGCTGCAGTCTCACCCCGCGGGATTGCCAGTAGCTGGTGATGGGGCGGGAGAGGAAGTCGACCATCTTGGCCGGATCGTAGCCGCCGCCGTTGTAGCGCTCGTCGATGATCCAGGCCTGCTTGTCGGTCTGGGCGATGAGGCCCTTGTAGAATTCACGGTGGCCATCATTGGCGGTGTTGGGCACATAGACGTAGCCGATGCGGCCATCCGAGAGCTTGTCCACCAGCCGCCGCCGCGATTCCACCCAGTCCATGGCCATGAGCTCCAGCTCGCTCTTGACCGGCTTGACCCAGTAGGTGCGGGCCCCCTCGCGCACCGGCCTGGCGTTGACCGTCAGCTCGATACGCTTGTCGGCGCTGTTTTCCAGCAGGCGGTAGGGGTTCTCGCTGAGCGGCAGGTCGCTGCCGTTCAGGCGGATGATGTAGTCGCCCTCGCGCACCTCG
>JALOLA010000011.1 GCA_025456205.1 Acidobacteriota bacterium
CAATGTTGGCACCCGGCTCGAAGCGCGCCAGCACCTGCTCGGCCTTGCTCTTCAGGTCCACGGCGATGACCTTCCCGTTCTGGCCGACCAGCAGCCGGTCCTTCTCGCAGAGCAGGGCATTGGGCCGGTTCAGGTTCTCGAGCCAGGGTTCCATCTCGCCGCCGACCAGGCGATACACGGTGCCGCCCGCCGTGTCGGAAACGAAGAAATTCCCCGCCCGGTCCATGGCCACATCGTTGGCCATGCGCAATCCGGGCAGGGGGATCGTCTTCGTGACCGCGCCCTTGCGGATGTCGATGATGTTCAGCCCGGCGCGGTCGATGGCATACAGCGTGCCGCCCTTGACGAACATGCCGGTGGGCATGCGCAAGCCCTTGATCCATTCGCGCTCGATGACCTCGCCGGCCAGGGAGATCCTGGAAATGAATTCCCGCCCCTCATTGAAGTAATTGGAGACGTAACAGGCGTTGTTCGCCGGATCGAAGGCCACGGCCTCGGGAAGGGAAAGGCCGCTCTTCATGCTCCACACTTTTTTCAGCGAGGAGTGCGTGCAAACCTCGTCGCCGCGGCGGCAGCAGAAGCCCCAGCCGCCCCCGGTCTCGCCGACCAGCAGCAGCAGTTCGTTGTCGCCTTTTTTCAGCGGCAGGTACAGCTCATCCTGGAAGCCGACGATGCCCAGGAACGAACGGTCGCGGGACTGGTAGATGGCGTTGCCTGAATAAAGGGGCCGGCCGTTGAGGAAAACGGTGATGATATCGCTATAGCCGAAGCTCAGCCGCAGCGCCGAGTCGCTCTCCGCCGCCAGGGTGGTCCTGGCCAGCACGCAGTCCCCGGCCCTGGATGCCCGCGGGAAGTGCCGGGAAACATCGACGAGGCCGCGCGGATCGGCCGTGGCCGGCTTCCAGGCGGCGGCCGCGACGGCCGCGCCGGGGTATTGAGTGAAATCGATCCCCAGCGCGGGGAAGGGGGCGGAAACTTCCCAGGCGCTGATCGCGCCGCACATCGCCTCGCGCGGCGGCGGCGGGGGAAGCAGCAGGCCTTCGATCGCCTCACAGCGCAGCTCGGAAAAAAAGGCCGTGCCGTCCATGGGACCGATCAGGCCGATGGCGCCGCCGCCTTCGCCGCGGGCCAGGTCATCGATGGCCAGGACCGGCTCGGGGATATCGTTCCAGAAAACCTGGGCTTGTTTCCCGGCCACCACGATCTTCAGGCGGTTCCAGCGGTCGGGAAGCACGTCCAGTGACGCCGTCAGCCCCGGGCCGTTGTAGAGCTGCCAGCTGTCCACGCCGTTGAAGGTCGGACCGTACTGCAGCACGTCGTCATAGAAGGGGGAGCGGTGCGGACGGATGTAGAAGCGCTCGTAGTTGGCGACGTCCTGTACCCTGAACAGGACTCCCGGGTAGGAGCGCGTCCGGTTCGTGGTGGCGATATCCACCTCGATGATGCCGTTCTTCAAGTCAACGTCCTTCAGGAAGGCGGTGCCGGCCAGTGCCTGCCGGCCGAGGTGCTCCTCGACCTTGGCCCGGCTGAGGTCCCAATTCTCCGGCGTGAATTCCACTGCCGTTTTCTGGGCGGAAGCGGAAATAGCGGTCATGAGCGCCAGCAGCAGGCCGCAAGTGAATTTTCGGGATTTTCTGATCGTCATTTCAGGGATCTCCTTCTATTTTTCTTCTATTTTCGTTGCGGCCGGGGATGCCGCCGCGGCCGCTCGCGGTGCGGCGCCGAGGATGCCGGAGAAAAGCTGGACCGCCGCGAGCGCGGTTCCGATCATGGTTTTCATGGTGCCTCCTTTGTTCATTGTGCTTCAGTTCGCCCCGCCGCTGAATTTCCCCGGGCGCAATTTGTGGATGATGGCGGCATTAAGCCAATAAATGCCATTCAGGCGCTCCCTCTGGCTGACAAAAAAGAGGTAGCGGCCGTCGGGGCTGACGTAGGGCGCGAGGTCGTGGCCCGTGGAATTGACCGTCGGCCCCATGTCCTGCGCCCGGGTCCAGCCCCCCTCCGGCTTGCGGAAGGAAACATACAGGTCGGCCTTCTTGGTCTCGGGCCCGAGGCGGGCGAAGACCAGGTAGCTTTCGTCGGCAGCGATGAAGGGGGCGAAATCCTTGCCCGCGCCGTTGACGGCGGGGCCGAGTTCCTCGGGCGCGAGGTATTTCCCGCCGGCGAAGCGCGCCACATAAATGTCCTGCCCGCCCCGGGCGCCTTCGATCTCGGAGGTAAAATACAAGTTGCCGTTCCTGGCCACGGAGAAAGTCCAGTGGGTCGGGTGGGCGCGGACCACCTCGTCGATCGGCGTGGGCCGGGAAAATCCGCCCGGGGTCCTCTCCGCGCACCAGATCCGTTCCCGCGCGGTTCCGCCGGGGATGTCCGGAGCGAAAGAAAGAAAAAACAGCTTCTTGCCGTCCGTGGAATAGATCGGGTCCAGGACGCCCGCAGTTAGCCCCAAATCGGTATCCCGGGGAGCGCTCCACTTTCCGTCGGCCATGCGCGCGATCAGCAGCCGGCTTCCATCCCTGCTCATCGGGCACCATATCGCTTCGCGCAGGTCGGGAGAGAAGACGATGGAACTGTGGTAGCCCTGCTCGCTGGTCATGATGCCCGGGGCGAACAGGACCGGTTTATCCCCGGGAGGCTGCTGGCCCAGGTACGGGCCGGCAAGGGCGGGGAACTTGTCTGCCGGCGCCAGCGGGACCGCCAGCAGGATGAGCGCGCAAAGGATCCGGGCGGCGTTCTTCAGCCTTTGCGCCGAGCCGGAAGCCGCCGCGGGAACAGGGATCGATCCTTTCATTGCCGCTTACTCCTTTGCCGTCCCCGCGCAGCAGCTCCATGGCGATCGCCCCCGCTCCGCGTCATTTCCTCCGCCAGGCTCGTGCTCCAAGACGATGTGCTTCAGGTCATTGAACAAGCGCAGCAGTGAATCCTGCCCGCGCAGGTCGTCGCTGTTGACCTGCAGCGCCAGCGCCGATCCGCACCGCGGCAGGTATTGCAGGATGGTCAAAAAACCGGGGACGAATCCGCTGTGCCCGTAGTAGGCGGTGCCGTCGTTCTCGCCGATGAACGTTCCCAGGCCGTATCCCGCATTCTCGGCGAGGGTGGTCGGGAAGGGGGCGGGTGTCAGCATGCGTTTTCTTGTCGCCGGCTTGAGGACCGCCCCACCGTAAAGCTGCCGCGCCCAGGAGGTCAGGTCGGATACCGTTGTCACCAGGCCGCCTCCCGTCCACTCCAGCTGGGGATTGAAGGCGTAGGCGCCGTTGCCGCTCACCTTGCGCGGCAGCAGCAGGTCTTCCGTGAGCCGGGTGTAGCCGGCGACCAGGCCGGCGAGGGCGCGGCGGTCGGCGGGCCGGGTGCGGTCGAGGCGGCAAGGCTTTAGGACCATCTCGTAGAGCACGTCATAGTATGACCGCCCCGTGACCTTCTCGATGATTCGGCCGAGGATGAGGTAATGCGAATCGGCATACGCCCAACCCTTGCCGGCAGGATGGGGCGGCGGATTGCCGGCAATGAAGGAGAGACGCTCCCCGACGCTCCAGGTTCTGTCCGGGTTGCGCCGCAACTCCTGCCAGATCTCTTTTTTATAGACGTATTCGGGGACGCCGGCGGTATGGTTCAGCAGCATCTCCACGGTGATCTCCCCGGCGTTGGCGATGCGCGGGAACCAGGCCTCATCCCGCAGGTAATCGGCGGCCCGGGCATGGAGGTCGACCTGGCCCCGCTCGTGGAGCTTCAGGATGATCGCCGCCGCGTATGTCTTGCCCACGCTGCCGGAGAACATGACGGCGTCGGGAAGCATGGGCGCTCCCTCTTCGAGGTCCGCCAGCCCCGAGGACAGGGAGGTGTTCGTGCCGTCCGCCCGGCGCAGGGAGAACGTGACGCCGGGCACGGCCCGGCTGGCGATGAATGCGTCCAGCCTGGACTGCAATGCTTTGCTGAGGATCTCCGCGGCGGGGATGCTCATGCCGCCCACGGTCCGGCTTGTCGCG
This sequence comes from Acidobacteriota bacterium, assembly GCA_025456205.1. Classification (GTDB taxonomy): domain Bacteria; phylum Acidobacteriota; class Aminicenantia; order UBA2199; family UBA2199; genus UBA2199. The sequence continues at coordinate 3,981 of JALOLA010000011.1, forward strand.
ACCATGAGTAGCGCGGCCAGGAATGGAAGACAAAGGGCTCTTTTTATCATTTGAACGCCTTGTCCTGAGAAGCTGCGTTGCCAGGGACTCATTGTTCCTCCCTTTCCTTGTCGTGTTGCTTCATATACGCAAGCACCTGGCGTCCGGATTCTCCGTGCGCCATTTTCATGACGCGGTGCTCGTCCAGTCAGTTCTGACGGTTGGCCCCGGCCAGGAAATTGTCCAGCAGCCTTCCGGCGAGCTCGGCCATCAGCGGCTGATGCTCGAGGCATTCGCTGGTGACCCGCTCCTTGCTCCGGCCCGTCGCCTGCAGCTCATGCGCGTAGGCCTCGGCCCAGCGGCCCGCTTCGGGAGCGGTGACCTCGAGATGAAACTGCAGGCCCACCGTGCTCCCCATGCGGAAACCCTGGTTGGGGCAGTCCCGGCCCGTGGCCAGACGCAGCCCCCAGGGTGGAATGTCGAAGGTATCGTTGTGCCATTGAAAGGCCGGGAACGCCTTGGGAAAGCCCTGGAAAATGGGATCGCTCAATCCGGCTGCCGTCAATCGCACCGGGCTGGTGCCGATCTCCGTGACCGGGTTTTTCTTCACCCCCGCTCCCAGCAGCCTGGCCAGCAGTTGAGCGCCGAAACAAATGCCCAGGACGGGCATGCCGAGGTCAAGGGCTTCTCTCAGCCATCTGGCTTCGGCCGCCAGGAAATCGTGGCGCTCGATCTCGTTCACCGAGATCGGCGTGCCGCCGACGATAATGGCGTCATGAAGGTCCGGGGGGGGCAGGCATTCGCCGGCGTAGGCGTGGACGGTGACCCAAGGCAGGTAGAGCTCCTGCAGGCGCCAGCCGAAGAGGCCGATGCCTTCCTCAGGGCAGTTCTGCAGGAACAGGACACGGGTGGGAAGGCCGGCAGAGGGATTGTTTGTCATTCTTGCCTCGTTCGCTCCATGCGCGGCATTGCGGCCGCTGGGTAAACAATACCCCGGGTATTCCCGATTTCCATGGGGAAATAGTCACATTCCGAAAGAATCGGCCGCGGACAAGGGCGGCCGGAATTCATTCAGAGGCCGGGAATTCCGCCCCGCGCAGCTTCGGCGCTAATTTTATTTGCCGGCCGTTGATGCAATGCTTGCGCATCTTCTCGAACAAGGCGGTGGCCTTGATGCCGAGGATGGCGGCGGCGTTGCGCTGGTGGCCCTGGGTCAGGCGCAGGCAGGCGAGCAGGATCTGCCTTTCGCAACGGTCCATGAATTCCTTCAGCGGGATGCCCTTGAAGTTCAGGTTGGCATCCAGGTAGGCCGAGACCATTGTTTCCACGGTCTCGTTCAGGGACTTGACGGCTTGCGGGTCCGTCCAGAGCGATGCCCGGGGCTGGGGCTGGTCCAGCACCCAGGGGTGGTCGAGCACCGGGGCGGTGCTGTTCCAGGGAGCTTTGGTCTCGTTCCCGGTTTGGCTGACGGTCATTTTTGCGTTCATCGTTTCACCTCGCGTTCACAACTACATTACGCATGAAAAACTACTCGCAATATTATTCAAAAGATTGATTTTTCAATATATATCTTCAGGTTTACTCGCCCGCCGAGTAGGATTTAAGTCACATTTGCCCCAATAATCTATTGATTTTCCAGGAATGAAATGGATATAATGATATCCGCGCCGCCCGGATGAGCAGACACGCGGTTAACACGGTTCAGTAATGAGACCCAACAAACTAAGCCTGGCGTTGAACCTGCTTCTGGCAGGTGCTGTCTGCCTTGGCGCCCAGGCAGATTCCCTGGCGGTCGATCCGCTTCCCGTTGAAGGTTCTCCGGCGCAAAGGAACATCCATGCCGTTCTGCTGGCCAGGAACGGGTTCCTGTGGATCGGGTCACAGCAAGGGCTGGCCCGCTACGACGGCTATCGTGTCGTTCCCTTTCGCCTGGAAGGGATCAAGTCCGATCAAGGCTCCGAACTGCCGGTGCGCAGCCTGTTCGAAGACGCGGATGGCTGGCTATGGCTGGCGACGGCTGCCGGCCTGGTGCGCTACGAGCCGGGCGAGGGAAAAACCGAGGTGTTCCGCCCTGATGCTGGCCGGCCCGATTCCCTCAGCCATGACGATCTCACCTGCCTCCATGCCGTGCCGGCCTATCCCGGCCGGCTGTGGATCGGTTCGGCCGGCGGCAGCCTGGACGAGATCGACCTGGCCAGCCGTCGCATCACGCGCCGCCTCGCCGCTCGCCCGGCCTCCCCGCTTTCTCCCATGGGGCGCATTTATGCCATGGCCAGCGACCCGACCGGCGCCCTTTGGATCGGCTCGGCCAATGGGTTGTTCCGCTATCTTCCGACGGACCATAGCCTGCGACGGCATGCTTTGCCCATGACCGGGAGCCCGGTTCCCCGGCCGATCGCGATCAAGGCCATCCTGCGCCACGCTGGGGATGATGGAACCCTGTGGCTGGGTAGCGCCGGCGCCGGGCTCCTGCGCTTCAGGCCCGGGACCGGCACCTGGCAGCATTGCAGGAAAACAGGCGATGATGACGACCCTCCCGGGGAAGACGTCGACATCAACGCCATCGTCCCTTTCCCGGGCGCTGAAGAGGACCTGCTGATCGGTACCGATGCCGGACTGTACCGCTTCGACCCGGGATCGGGAGGGTGCCATCGCCTGCCCTTGTTCGTGGACGACAAGGTGATGCAGGTCGGCCGCGGCATCCAGACGATCTGGCGCGACCCCCGGGGCATTGTCTGGATCGGTTCCCGCAGCGATGGCCTCTGCAAGTGGAGCCCGCTGAAAAAAAAGTTTTCCCACTACCGGCCTTTCCAGGGATTCAAGCCCAACCCGCTGGCCAACTGGGTCACATCGATGGAGGAATTCGGCGACCGCGAGCTCCTGGTCACAACCTATGGTGGAGGGGTGCTGGCATTCGACCGCAGCAGCCGTGCCTTCCGGCGCCTGGCGCTCGATCCCGGACGTCCCGGGCGCAAGCTCAATTTTTTCATCTCCGACTCCGACACCGGCAGCGACGGCAGCCTTTGGCTGGCGACCGGGGAAGGGATGGCCCGCTGCTCCGCCGCGGGACGCCTGCAGAAGCTTTATGCCATCAGCGCCGACAGGGATGCGGCGGAGACGATCGTGATCTTCGCCTTCGCCCGGGACAGCCGCGGGCTCATCTGGATCGGCACGGATCGTGGTCTGGTGCGGCTGGACCCGGGCGACGGCAGTTTGCGCCGCTACCGCCATGATCGCCTGGACCCGCGCAGCCTCAGCAATGACCGCGTCAACACCGTCCTTGAGGGGGCTTTTGGCGCCATCTGGGCGGGAACGGACGATGGCTTGAACCTGCTGGATCCTGGAACCGGCCGTTTCGCCGTGTATAAAAACGACGGCAACGACCCGGCCAGCCTGGTCGGCAATCAGGTCAACAACCTCACGCGGGACAGCCAGGGGAGGACCTGGGTGTGCACCGCGAGCGGCCTGGACATGCTGGAGCGGCGGGGGGAGAAGGTCGTTTTCCGCCACTATCGCGTTCCCGGAGGCGATCCCGGACAAAACCTGTTCCGCGTGCTGGTGGAGGAACGCCGCAACCGTTTTTGGGCAGGCACCAGCGCCGGCCTGGCGCGCTTCGACAGCGAGAACGGCACATTCACGTTCTATGACCGCCGGGACGGCGTGGTCGCCGACGGCTTGAGCGAGGCTTTCCTCGCTTTTCGCAGCCGCGACAACGAGATCTTCTTCGGCGGACGCGACGGCATCATCGCCTTCCGCCCGGACGAGATCGTCCTCAATCACCACGCGCCGGAAGTGGCGGCCACCGGCTTCCGCGTCTATGACAGCCGCACCGAGGTCGACGCCGGCGGCCTGCTTTCGATGAAGCCCCAGGGCGGCGGGATGCGCGGGGAAAAAGTCTTGTGCCTGGAATTCGCCGCCCTGGATTTCGTGCGGCCGGAAAAGAACCAGTACGCCTATCGCCTGGAGGGCCGCGACCCGGACTGGATCTACCAGGGCCAGCAGCGGATGGTCGTCCTGGAAAAGCTCCCCCTCGGCAGGCATACCCTGCATATCAAGGCCGCCAACAACGAGGGTGTCTGGAACGAGAACGGCGAAACGGTGCCGATCCAGGTCCGCCTGCCGTACTGGGAGCAGTGGCGCGTGCCCATCCTGGGAGCGGTGCTGCTGGCATTGCTGGCGGCCATTATCCTTTGGCGGCGCCGGCGTTCACGCCTGCTGCGCCGGGCCGCCATTCCCGACAACCTCGACCGGGTGGTGGAAAAATTCTCCCTGTCCAAGCGCGAGGCCGAGATTCTGTGCCTGCTCCTGGCGGGCAGGAGCAACAAGGAGATCGAGGACGCCCTGTTCATCGCCATGGCCACGGTCAAGATCCACGTGCACAATATCTTCCGCAAGGTGCAGGTCGGCAGCCGCCTGCAACTCCTGCTGCGCGTGCAGCAGGAGGCGAAGAAAACGCAGTAAATGGCGCGGACCTGGCCGGCACTGAAACCCGCCGGGCCCTCATCAATGATGACGAATGGCCGGGCTCAGGAAGCGACTTTGCGCAGGATGTTCAGACGGCAGATGGAGCGATAGCGGAAGTCGGCGGCATCCAGGCCGGCGACGGCGCTGAAGCGCTCGGTGATCCTGCGGGCCGCGGCCAGTATCGGGGCGCGGCGCTCCGCCTCCGCGACAAAAAAGTCCACCAGCTGCTCATAATCCGCGAACGAGCGCTCCAGGTAGAAGGTCTCCTCGTGCTCCTTTTCCATTTGCCTGCCGGCGAGCGCGGCGATCTCCGCCTGCGCCCGCTCCAGCATGCCGCTCTCGTCTTCCACCAGGCGGGTCAGATCGGAGTACGCCCCGGCCCGGTAAACCGGTTCCACGAAGACGACCCGGCCGCCCGTTTTGAGCACCCGCCGGCATTCGCTGGCGGCAGCCGGCATGAGGTCAACCGGCACGTGGTGCAGGCTGGCCAGGAAAAGGATGAGGTCGGCGCCGGCGTCCGCGAAGGGCAGCCACTGCGCTCCGCCCTCGACATACGTTTCCGTGCCCATGGCCGGGTGGGCCATGGCCCGGGCCAGCATGTCCCTGCCATCCAGGCCGATGGCCCTGGCGCCGCGCGCGGCCAGCCAGCGCACGGTATCGCCGTTGCCGCAGCCGACGTCGATCACCGTCGCTCCGGAGAGCGCGAACCGCCCCTCCAGCGCCTGGCAACTATCGGGATATTTCCTCATGGCGGACCACCCGGGGCGCGGTCGTCACTTCGCTTTTTTCAGGGCGCGGTCCACGGCCTGCAGCAGGGGCTTGACCGAGATATCAGAGCCTACGGCATTCTTCATCCACAGTTGCGGCAGGATGTTCCCGGCGGCGCACATGCGCTCCATTTCCGGCCCCAGCACCTTGTCCTTGAGGTAGTCCTCGAGCTGGAACTGGATGACGTTGCCCAGGGCATAGTGCGGCAGGTAGAGGGTGTAGTCGATCATGTGCGAATAGACGGCCAGGACCACCTGGTCGCGCACGCCGAACACCGGCGCAAAGTACTGGTTCCACACTCCCTTGGCGATGGCGAGCACGGCCTGCTTGAGCTGCGCGGGGGTGGCCTGGGGATGGGCGTACAGCCAGTGCCAGGCCTGCATGTCCACCAGCGAGACGCCCATGATCTCGTAGGCGCCCCAGAAGGTGTCCAGCACCTTCAGCTCCTTCTGCAGCGGGTCTTTTTGCTGGACGCCCAGCAATTCCAGGTCGCGCTCCTGGAAGATGTAGGCAAAGGCCTCGGTGAAGGCGCCGTTGGGCACGCCGGCCAGGGAGTAGTGGTCGATGAGGTAGAGGTCGAGGATGTTCTCCACCGCGTGGCCGAACTCGTGCAGCGCGATGTTGAATCCCTTGTAGTTCATGCCGCCTTCGGCGACGCGCGTGCGCAGCCGCGACTTGAATTTACGCGACTGGGTTTGGGCGTTGTGGCCCGAGCCGCGGGCCGGGTCCACCTGCACCTTGGGGGCGATATAGGCGGCCCGTTCCGGGGTGAAGCCCAGTTGGACGAGGATGGCGGGCAGGTCCTTTTCAAAAGCGGCGGCGTCGGGATATTTTGCCCGGACGATCCTGTCCAATTCTTCCTCGACGAGGGTCGAGCCGGAACGCAGGCCCGGGTACCAGATGTCGAATGGCTGCAGCGGGCGGCCCAGGCGGCGGCGGACCAGCGCCGCCACTTTTTTGACCTGGGGCGATGCCAGCAGCTCACGGAACATGGCTTCGACCTCTTTTTCGGGGATCTCGCGGTTGACGTCGAAGCTGCGGCGGATGTGGTCGGGATAGAGGGGGCTGTAGGCGTCCATCATCCTCATGGCCTGGAAGGTGTCGAGGAAAACCTTGTAGCGCGTGTCGGGCTCGCTCACGGTCTCGATCTTCCGGCCCCGGTCATACACGGCATTGCTGTACGGTTCCCACTGGAAACGGTCGGAATTGATCATCACTTCAGGGATCTCCTGCAGGATGATGCGCTCCATGGCCCGGTAGATCGCTTTCTGCTTGGCCAGGCCCTGCCGGTCGGCATAGCGGGCCTTGAGCTCGTCGCGGATCCCCCAATGGCAGATCAGCTTCATGTCCGCCGGGAAGAGCGGCTTCAGGTCCCGGCCCAGCAGGCTGCCCATGTACAGGTTGTATTCGGAAATATAGCGCCCGGCGGCGGCCATCCTGGCGCTGACGGCCTGGTTCACGGCCGCGGGCAGGCGGGTGGTATTGCTGCCGGCGGTGCGGGCATGGGCCCACTGGCGGCGGTCCCATTGCGGCCCCATGGCGGTCTTTTCCGCCAGGGTATAGACGGGGAAATTGAGCAGGGAAACGAAGGCCAACTTGGTCTGGAAAAGGTCTTCGGAAAGGTGTGCGGCCGGATTGAAGCCGTTCATGGCGTTGTCGAGCGGCGTGACTTCTCCCCAGTCGAGGTCGACCGGCTGGTCTTTTTCCAGCGCCATCTCGCCGAAATGGCCGCCGAGCGCTTCGCTGTAGAATTCGAGCTTCTTGAACAGGTTTTCCAGCGGCGCGCCGTCGGCGACGAAGTTTTCCCTGCAGAAAGCAACGAAATCGCCGGCGCTGCCGTCGGCGGGCCGCCACAGGCCGGCCACCTGGCCCACGCCGCGCTCAACGCGGAACGCCGCGCTTTCCCCGTGGTTCTGCAGCAGCTCGGCTTTCACTTTCTGCACCGTATCCTTATCGATGAACCTGGATGCTTCCTGGGCGTTCAGCGGAGCGAACGCGGCCAGGGCCAGGATCAGCAACAGGCAGGAATATTTTTTCATGTAAACCTCCGCAGGATTTTCTTCTTGTGAAAGTAGCAGAACGATTTAATTTTGGCAAGCGTTGCTGACGCCGCCGCCGCGAGGAGGAACGCGGGGGCCCCCCAAGAATGGCCCCCGCGATCTATGGAAATGAAATCTGCCCTTATTTGACGCTCCGCTCTAGAACTGGTAGCGGTAGCTGACCTTGAAGAAAAGGCTCTGGCGCGTCTGGTAGAAGCGATCGCCGGTCACGCCGCGCTGCCAGCCGTCGTTGGTCCAAGTTTGATTCTCGTTCAGCGATCCGTAGCCCAGATAGAGCACCGTGCCGGGAACGTAGGTGAACGAGGCCAGGAAATCGCCCAGGACGCGCTGATAGAACGTGTCATACTGGACCAGGCCGCGCACGAAGAGCTTGGAGTTGAACTGGTAAGTGAGGCGGCCGCGCCAGATGCCCTGGTCGTAGACCTTGGCGCCGGAGTCCGGGCGCCGGAAGCGGCTGATGGAGTGCTCGGCGAAGAGGTTCAGGTTCTTGGTGGGCTGCAGGGTGAAGTTGGCGTGGAGCTGAGTGCGGCGGCCCAGGAAGGGGTCGACCGGGTCGTAGTAGATGGCGTTGCCGAAGCCGTAGCAGGAATGGAGGTTCAGCCATTTGAACGGCTGCAGGTTGACGCTCAGCTGGGCCGTGGAGCGCTGGAAGGCGCGTCCGGCCCAGCACTCCTGCCCCAGGTAGTAGTAGCCGCCGAGCTGCCCCTTGAGGATGAAGTTGGCGCGGGCTTCGAACATCAGCTCCGTGTCGTCCATGCCGCTCACCTTGTCGCGGATGACGGCGGCGTACACCGTGGGCGTGAAGCCGAGGAGCCAGGGCAGCTTCCCGTCGTCTGGAACCAAGCGCTGCTGCAGGTAGAGCTTGGCGGTGGTGATGCCGCTGCGCTGGTAGTAGGCGGTATCCATCTGGAAGCCGGGGGCGATGTCCTCGACCATGGCCAGGACGGCGGTGTTGCCCTTGGAGAACGCGTACTCGGCGGTCAGGTAGCCGCCGTCAGATTCATCTCCGGCGCCGGGGCGGTTGGAGAACGACTGAATGAAATTTCCCATCAGCTGGTGGTTCTTGAGGAAGCGGAAGGAGAAATCGGCGGCCAGTGCGCGGTTGAACTCGGCGCCGAACTCGCGGCCGCTGTAGAGCAGGCCGACGTGGCTGTCGGTGCCCAGCCCCAGCTTGCCGCGGCCGATCCAGTAGGTCGCCCTGCGTCCCAGGTCTGGGTTCTCCTCGCCATCCCAGGGGTTGCCGGGCGAGCGGTCGGCCGCGGCCAGCAGGGCGAACGAGCCCCGTCCCTGCTCGCCGGTGAGGCGGACGCCCCATTGCGGGTCGACCACGGAGCGCGTGTGCACGGGCATGACCATGTTGCCCAGGCCGTCGCCCACGCCGCCCAGGTCGAAAAGGTTGCCCGCCTCCATGAAGAAGGGGCGCTTCTCCGAGTAGAGCACCGGGTAGCGCTGGTTGACCGTGACCTGCATGGCGTCGCTTTCCACCTGGCTGAAGTCGGGGTTGAGCGTGGCCTCGGCCACGATCGAGGAGGTGATGCCGTACTTGACGGCGAAGCCCAGGTCACGGGTCTGGTCGGCGCCAGACCAGGCCACCGGCGAGAGGCGGTCACGGCCTGATGTATACGTGAACGACGGCAGGGCCTCCAGCACCAGCGGCCGGGCCAGCTCGGCGATGCGCATCTCGGCCTGCGAGCCGCCCATGCTCTGGCCGGGCACCAGGTGCGGCCAGGAACCGCTCATGCCCAGGCGGCTGATGCGCCGCCAGAAGATGATGCCCATGCGCACGTCCTTGCCGCTGGCGAAGCGGATGTTCTTCAGCGGCTGGCGGATCTCGACGATGTAGCCGTCGCTGACCACTTTGCCGGCGCTGTACCACACCCAGTCAGTGGAGGAGTCCTCCATGTCGCCGGTGCGGAAGATGTCGGCCTGGGCGCCGCTGGGATTGACGAACAATTCGTAGCCGTACTTTTTCCCGCCCACGGTGTCCAGCGACAATCCGACCCAATCATCCTCGAAGATGCCGTCGCGCTTGGTCAGCGAGGTCTTGATCAGTTCGGGGCTGCTGTCCAGGCAATGGAAGGCGAAGTAGAGGTTCTCGTCATCATGGGTCAGGTAGGCGCGGGTGCGCTGCGGCAGTTCGTTGCCGTTCACCGGGTTATAGGTGATCCAGGGATCGTCGACGACCGCCGCGTTCCTCCAGGCTTCATCGTCGAGAGAGCCGTCGAGCACGGGCGGCGTCGCGGTCCTGGGCAGATCGAGGTCGCGGATGGTCTGGCGGGCGCCATTGCTGGCAACGCCGGGGCTCGAGGCCCCGGCCGCCGGGGCCGCCCCGGCCAGCAGCAGGATCAATATCCAGAACAATATTTTCTTCATTCGTCCTCCATCCGTTGTTGCTTCACCCCTTTGGACGGAATTGCGGGATGGATGGTTCAACAAAATAGACCGGCGTGAAAAAATGTGACAAAAGTCCTACGGTCTTTCGTGGCCGGAGGCTCAGGCGTTCAGGCGATCTCCTCGGCGCCGGCCGGCCTCAGCGACGCGCCGAGGCTTCTCTGCCGGGGGTGAATGCCGTACCGGCGCAGCTTCTCGTGGAGGGACGTTGGTTTGATGCTGAGCACGGCGGCGACGTTCTTCTGGTTGCCCTGGGTCAGGCGCAGGCATGAGGCCAGGATCCTTTTTTCGAAGTCGTCCATGAATTCCTTGAGAGGGATGTTCCGTGAACTCAGGTTGGCGGCCAGGTAGGCGCGGGCGAGCGCGTCCCCGATCCGCTCCAGGGACAATTCCGCCTGCCTGTCGCTCCCGGGCCACTCCCGCTCCGGGCCCAGGGTGCAGCCCCTGACGAGATCGCTCTGCGTGGCGACCTCCTCCAGCCATTGCCCGATATGCCTGACGCGTTCTTCTCGGTCCATGCGTTCTCCTTGCGGCCGCGGTGTTCGCGGCCCGCAACCATGATGGCGTGAAATGCGCCGCAGAAAATGGCAACAAAGTCATATTCGCGCCTTCGTTACCAAAGTACTACGTCGTGGTTTATTTTTTTTTCAAAATGGCAGATAATCCTGGCAAGAACGCCGCAAGGAGTAAACCTGCGTGAAAAGCCATGTCATGATGCGCCGACAGCGCCCCGCCTGGGCCGCGGCGCTGCTGCTGCTGGCCTGCGCCTGGCTGCGCCTGCCGGCCGCTGCCGCCGAGCCCAATTTCGCCAATATCTCCATCGAGGACGGCCTGTCCCAGAACACCGTCACCTGCATCCTCGCTGACCGGCGCGGCTTCATCTGGTTCGGCACCCTGGGCGGGCTGAACCGCTACGACGGGTACGACTTCAATGTCTACAACCAGTGCGGCCGCCCGGACTGCCTGAGCCATGATCGCGTCAACTGCATGGCGCAGGACGAGGACGGCACGTTCTGGATCGGCACCACCGGCGGCGGCCTCGATCATTTTGACCCGCTGGGCGGGACCTTCAGCCGCTACCGCTCCGTCGCGGGCGACCCTGACAGCCTGAGCGATGACTCGCTGCGCGTCATCCTGCCGGCCGCGAACGGCGTGGTCTGGATCGGCACCGACAACGGCCTCAACCGCTTCGACCGCCGCAGCGGCAAGTTCACCCGCTTTCTCGGTACGCGGGGATCCTCGGGGCTGAACGCAGCCAACGCCATATACAGCCTGTACATGGACCGGAGCGGGACCCTCTGGGCCGGGTCGGGGGACGGCTTGTACCGCTTCAACGGCGGCCGCGGGACCCTGGAGCGTTTTGCCAGCGACCGCGCCGACCGCAACGCCCAGCGCCACAACCAGGTCAACGCCATATTCGAGGACGACCGCGGCACCTTGTGGCTGGGCACGGAAGGCGGCCTGGTGCGCTTCGACAGGGAGAGCGGGGCTTTCCGCTGCCGGGCAGAGACCGACGCGCCGCTGGCGCATCTGTATCGCAGCCGCATTTTCGCCATCGTCCCCGGCAGGCAGGGCCTGGTCTGGGTCGCCACCGAGTCGGGATTGTACCTTTTTCCGCGCCAGGACCTGCTGGCCATTTATTTTCATGCCGGCGCCGTTCCCCAGCGTTTCCTGATGAACCGCTTCATCATCTCCGTCTTCCATGACCGGGAGGACGTGGTCTGGGCCGGCACCCTGGGCGGCATCTACAAGCTCGACCTGCGGACGCGGCAATTCTCCATGCACGGCGCGGAGATCGAGAACCGGGAAAGGGGCTCCGGCACCTTTTCCGTGCTGGCGTCCTGTCGCGACCATCGTGGCGACCTGTGGATCGGCACCTACAAGCATGGCCTGTACCGCATCGGCGGCGCCCTGGGCGAAACGGTCACGCGGGTGATCTTCCCTGGCGATCCCCGGGCCGATCGCAACATGGCCGTCTCGGCCCTGCTGCCGGGGCGCGATCGGGTGCTGTGGGTCGGGACCAGCAGGGGACTGTACGAGGTGGATGTCGAGAAGGGTGCCTTCCGCCGCCATTTCACCCAAGGCCCGGCGCCGGGCAGCTTGAGCCACGACCAGGTCACCGTGCTTTTCGAGGACCGCTCGGGCCGGCTGTGGGCCGGCACCCCGGACGGCCTGAACCTGCTCGACCGCCAGGAAGGGACATTCACCGTCTTTCGCATCGTTCCGCATCCGGCCGCCTCCGGCGGCAGGAACAGCATGGCCGCCATCCACCAGGACCGCCAGGGCTTCCTGTGGGTCGGGACCCAGGGGGGCGGGTTGAACCGCTTCGATGCCGAGCGCGGCGAATTCGATCGCAGCTACCGTCACCGCGAGGGCGACCCCGCCAGCCTGGGCAGCGACATCGTCCATTGCCTGCTCGAGGACTCCCTGGGCCGGTTCTGGGTCGGCACCAACAATGGCGGCCTGAATCTTCTGGACCGGGCCAGCGGAAACTTCTCGGTCTACGACAGCGAGGACGGCCTGGCCAACAACGACATCCTGGGCATGCTGGAGGACCGGCAAGGCAACCTTTGGCTTAGCACCAACCGCGGGCTGTGCCGCTTCGATCCCCGGAAAAAAATCGCCAGGAACTTCACCACCCGCGACGGCCTGCAGGGGGACGAGTTCATGCCCCAGTCCTTCTACAAGGCCGGCGACGGGGAAATGTTCTTCGGAGGCACCAATGGCCTGACGCGCTTTTTTCCGGAGCATATCAAGGAGAATCCCCACATGCCGCCGGTGGTCCTCACCGGGGTGGAGATCTTCAACAGCGGCCGGAAACTGGCCGGCGACATCGGCCGCGTGCAGCCGCTGCTCCTCGGGCCGCAGGACCGCATCGTCTCGTTCACCTTCGCCGCCCTTTCCTACGCCGACCCCAAGCGCAACCGCTATGCCTACAAGATCGAGGGGCTGGATGACGACTGGGTCCAGATCGGCGGCCGCCACGAGGTCACCGTCAGCAACCTGCGGCCGGGAAAATACGTGTTCCGCGTCCGGGGCTCGAACAACCATGGCCTCTGGAACGAGGAGGGCGCGGCCCTGGCCATGACCATGCGCGCGCCCTGGTGGCAGAGCTGGTGGTTCCGCGTGCCGGCATTCCTGCTGCTGCTCGGCCTCTTCCTGTTCTGGAAGCGCACCCGCACCCGGCGCCTGGCGGCGCGCATCCGCACCCAGGCGGCCATGGACAAATTCTGCGAGAAGCACGAGGTCTCCCCCCGCGAGCGGGAGATCCTCCTCCTGCTGCTGAAGGGCATGAGCAACAAGGAGATCGAGGACGCGCTGTTCATCTCCATGGGCACGGTCAAGAACCACGTCTACAGCATCTTCCAGAAGATCGGCGTCAGGAACCGCGCCCAGCTGCTCACCCTCTTCAAGAACCTGCAGGTGAAATGAGCATGACCGGGCCGGTGAGCGCCGGCCAAGGCCGGCAGCGGGGATTCACCCGGAAGGCTCCTCCCCGCCGCCGGTGGGGGAGGGATCAGAGTTTTTTCTGCTTCCGCAGCCGGGCGACGATCTTTTCCATCTCGCCGACCAGGCCGTCGAAGCGTTTCAGGGCGATGATATAGGGCTCAGGCCGGGCCATGTCCACGCCGGCCTTCTTCAGGATGGCGAGCGGGAAGTCGCTGCCGCCCGCTTTCAGGACCTCGAGATAGCCGGCCTGCGCCCGCGCATCGCCCTTGAGCACCATGTCGCTCAGGGCCAGGGAGGCGATGATGCCGGTGCTGTACTGGAACACATAGTAGTCGAGGTAGAAATGGGAGATGCGGTTCCACTCGACCTGGATGTAGTCGTCGACCTGGCAGATGCCCTTGTCGTGGCCGTAGTACTGGCGGGTCAGCTCCAGGTATTTGCGGTTCAGCCAGTCGGCGGTCAGGGACAGGCCCTGCTCGACGCGGTTGTGCATGGCCAGCTCGAACTCGGCGAACAGCGTCTGGCGGAAGAGGGTGCCGCGGAAACCGTCGAGATAATTGTCCAGGAGATAGAGCTTGAACAGGTCGTCCTTCTCGTTCTTCAGCAGCTGGTGCAGCAGCAGGTGCTCGTTGAAGGTCGAGGCGATCTCGGCCAGGAAGGTCGTGTAATTGGATGTGGGGAAGGGTTGGGCCTGGTCGGAAAAATACGAGTGCATGGCGTGGCCGAGCTCGTGGGTCAGGGTGGCCACGGCGTCATAGTCGCCGCTGTAGTTGAGCTTGATATAAGGATGCACGCCGTAGACGCCGCCGGAGTAGGCGCCGCTCTCCTTGCCCTTGTTGGGATAGAGGTCCAGCCAGCGGTCGTCGAAAGCGTGCCGCAGGGCGGCAAGGTAGTCCTTGCCCAGCGGCTTGAGCGATGCGGTGACGATCCTCCGGGCCTCGTCGAAGGTGTAGGTCTTGTCGATGGCCGGCACCGCCTGGGCGTAGACGTCCTCGTAGCGGAACCGGGGCAGGCCGAGCATCCTTTGTTTGAGGGCCAGGTAGCGCTGCAGCGAGGGCAGGAAGGCGTGGACCTGGCGGATCAGCTGCTGGTAGACCTCGGGCGAGATGTCCTCGGCGAACAGGCGCGCCGCCAGGCAATCGGGGTGCTTGTGGATCTGGGCGTTGAACCAGTGCATCTTGATGGCGCCGTCCTGGAGCGTGGCCAGGGTGCTCGCGAATCGTTTCTGGTTGTCCCAGAACGACTTCATGACCCGGGTGCGGTCGGCGGGGTTCTTCGCTGCGCGCAGGCGCGTGTAGGCCGCGTAATTGAGGACGACCTTCTGCCCGTCGCTGAGGGTGACCTCCGCCGGCGGGATCTCCACGTCGTTGAAGATGCCGGCGGCGCGCTCGGGGGCGCCGCTGAACAGGCCGGTGAGCGTGGCGATGCGCTGCTGCTCCCCGGGCAGCACGTGGTCCTTGCCGCGCAGGATGCCTTCGATGCCGAAGCGGTAAACGGCCAGCCGCGGCTCGGCCTGGAGAAAGGCGGCGAATTTCCCGGCACCCAGGGCCAGGACATCGGGCTGCAGGAAGGAGAGCTTGGAGCCCATCTCCACGAAGAGGCTGCGCAGTTCGCCGGTCATCGCCTGGAAGCGCGTGTTGCCCATGTCGGTGTTGTACTGGTGGCTGGCGTAGGACATCAGCCGCGACCCCCTCAGCTCGATGCCGCTGACCAGGTCGAGCAGGGCCAGCATGGCGGCGGGCGACGCGGTCCAGCCCTGGGCGGCGTTGTCGATGCGGGCGATATCCCTGGCGGCGGCAGCCTTCTCGGCTTGCCAATCGGCCTCGGAGGCGTACAGGTCCTCGATTTTCCAGGTGTGCTCCGCCGGGACCTGGCTGCGCTCCAGCAGGGAATGATCCGGGATCCTCTTTTCCATTTTATCGTCCTGGCCCGCCAGCAGCGGCGGCAGCAGCAGGATAGCGCACAGCGGCAAAAAAGCCAAGGACATGTTTTTCATGTGGCGGTCTCCTTCGTTTTCATGAAGAGCATATACGGGGGAAAGCAATGCTTGGTTTTGCCGGCGTGGACCCCGCAGCGGAAGCCGTTCCCCGGCCCGACATGGGTCCCGGATGCGGTTTTATCTGGAAAAATGCTATAATTCACCCATTATGCTCCATAATGATCCTTCGCCCGGCGCCGCCATGTCCTTGACCCGGCCGGTCCGGGCCCGGAGGGAGCACAGGTGAATACAGCCATCATCGGCTCCCGGGGTTATCCTTACGTCTATAGCGGCTATGAGACCTTCACAAGGGAGCTCTCGCTGCGCCTGGTCCGCCAAGGGGTCTGCGTCACGGTCTTCTGCCAGCGCAACCTTTTCCCGGAGCGGGTCCGCGCCAATTATTCCTGGGAAAAGATCACGGCGCAGCATTGCGGGTTGTTCGCCAGCCTGGCCGGGGGAAAACGATGCTGACCCAGAGAAAGAGCCGCCGGCAGCTGAAAAACAGCGGCGATGTCCTGATGGTGTTCCTTTCGTTCCTGACCGCCGCCTTCCTGGCCAAGCGCCATGCCGGCCAGCCGGCCGCGTTCCTCGGCCTCTCGGGCTGGGAGCTCGCGCTGCTGCTGTTTTTTTGCCTGGCCTGGAATTACGGCGCCCGCGCCCTTGACCTTTACGACGAGCTCCGCAACCGTTCCTTCCGTTCGGAGGTGATCCTGCTGGGCGAGAACATCCTTTTGCAGGTACTGATCGCCGTCGTCGTGCTGTTTTTGGCCAAGTCGCGGGTGCATTCCCGCTATTTTCTCTTCGTTTATTATATCCTGCTCCTGGCCTCGGTTTTCGCCTGGCGGGCCCTGCTGAGCGTTGAGCTCACCCGCAGGCAGAGGCAGGGCCGCAGCTTGAGCCGGGTTTTGGTCGTCGGCGACGGCCCCCTGGCGCTGAGCTTCGCCGCGACGGTCGAAGCCAACGGCCATCTGGGCTACCGGCTGGCCGGGTTCGTCGCCCCCCAGCCCACTCCGCAGATGGGCGAGCGCTACCTGGGGCCGTTGGCGCAGCTGGACGACCTGCTGGGCGCTGGCCGGGCCGACGAGATCATCATCGCCCTGACCCGCGCCAACGGCGCCGAGATCGGCCGCGTCATCGCCGTCTGCGGCAGCTACCCCGTCCAGGTCCGGGTCGTCCCCGAATATTCCAGCTTCATGGGCGCCCGCTTCCGCGTTTCGCGCTTCGGGCCCTTCCCGCTTTTTTCCGTCCGCGCCGTGCCCCTCGAACAGGGGCACCTGCGGCTGTTGAAGAGGGCCTTCGACCTGCTGGTCGCCCTGCTGGCGTTCCTGCTCGTTTTTTCCTGGCTCTGGCCGCTGCTGGCGCTGCTGATCAAGGCCACGTCGCCGGGCCCGGTGTTCTTCAGGCAGGAACGGTGGGGGGAAAAGAACAAGCGCTTCCTCTGCTACAAGTTCCGCTCCATGGTGGCGGACAGCCGGGACGTGGACGAGAACGGCCGCTACCGCCAGGCCCGCCGCGACGATCCGCGCGTCACCCGCCTGGGCGGCTTCCTGCGCCGCAGCAACCTGGACGAGCTGCCGCAGTTCATCAATGTCCTGCGCGGCGACATGTCGCTGGTCGGGCCCCGTCCCCATCCCACGCCGATGAACCTGGAAGCCACGGAGCTGATCCGCAACTACCAGTGGCGGCACCTGGTCAAGCCGGGCATCACCGGCTGGGCCCAGGTGAACGGTTTCCGCGGCGAGACCAGCGACCCGGAAATGCTGCGCCTGCGGGTGCAGGCCGACATCTGGTATATCGAGAACTGGTCGTTCGCTCTGGACCTGAAGATCCTCTGGCTGTCGGCCTGGGCCATGTTCAAGTGGGACCCCGATGTCTATTGACCGCGGGCCGCAGCCGGCGGTGCAAGGGGGGCCGGGCGATGAAGCGGCCTGACCCCTGCGCGACCTGGGCTTTCGCGGCCGCGGCCCTGTTCTTTTTCGTCGTCGTCATCCACCTGCGCTTCGTCGCCCTGCCGGTCTTTTTCCTGGCGCTGGGCTTCGCCAGCGGCGCCTGGAGCGGCCGCAGGGCCCTGCTGCTGTTCCTGTTCCTGCTGCCCCTGGTGAATTCGGCCCCGGACCTGTTCTTCAACGGCTATCCCTACAATTACATGGGCCTGCCGCTCTTTCACCTGGCGGGCATCGTCTGCGCCTCGCGCTTGAAAAAGGAGCAGACCGCCAACGACTTCCCCGGCCGCTCCCCTTACCTGCTGTTCCTCTCCCTGCTGGGCATCTCTGTTCTCTTCGTCTTCCTGCGCTGGTCGAACCTGGGCCTGCCCTCCCTGGCTTTCCTGCGCGATACGCCGGTCGCCCCCAGCATGGAGCGCGTTTCCTTCGCCTGCATCTTTCCGGTCCTCACCCTGGCGCTGTTCGCCCTGTCGCCGTGGGCGGCATTCCTCCTGCGCCATTGGCGCCTGCGCGCCGCGGATATCCTCGTCCCGCTCAAGGCCGGCTTTTTCCTCTCCTTCCTGCTGGCCCTGGCGCAGAAATGGATCGCTCCCGACCTTCTGTCCCAAAGCTGGTGGGGCGTGAAGATGAAGCAGCTGAACGGCGGTTTCTCCGATTTCAACGCCTTCGGCTTCTTCGCCGGCGCCATGTTCCTCTATCAAGCGCTGGCGCTGATCGAGCGGCTGCCCTTCAAGGCGGGCGCCGCATCCCCGGGCGGCCGGCCCCTGCCCGCGCCGGACCGCTTCCCCGTCGCCGGCCCGGCGGCCGACCTCCTCTTCCTTGCCGTCGCCCTGGCCGCCATCCTCGTCTCGGGCTGCCGCACGGCGTTCCTCTTCGTGCTGGCGGCGCTGCTCCGCCTCTTCCTGTCGCGCCGACCCGGCTGGCGGACCAAGGCCGCGGCCGTGCTGCTGCTGGCGGTCGTGCTGCTCGTCGCCGGGGGCACGCTCGGCCGGCGCCTGCGGGGCTCCATCCGCCAGACCGCCCGCCTTTCCTCCACCGCCGATCTCTACCGCGCCGCCGACGGGATCAGCAATGGCCGGCTGGAAATGCTCCGTGACGGCGGGCGCATGGTCGCCGGCTTTCCGCTCAGCGGCGTCGGCGCCGGCAATTTCCTGTTCCGATTGAAATATCAGCGCTTCAACGAGGATGTTTGGATCGACCTGCCGCTGAACCATTACCTGCTCGTGGTCAGCGAGACCGGCCTGCCCGGCGGCCTGGCTTTTCTCCTATTCCTGGCGGCGCTGCTCCGGCGCCAGCGTGCGGGCAGCGTGCGTTTCGTGCTGGCGACGATGGCTGTCGCCATTTTCTTCAATAATTTTTTCTGGTTCCCCGAGGTGCTGCTGCTGTTCTGGATCTTTGTCGCCCTCGGCGAATGGGAGACGGCGCCGCAGCGCAAGTCCTGGGCGGCCTGGGCAACGGCGCTGGTCCTGCTTTTTGTCGCCGGCAACGTTGGCGCGTCCCTGGCGCTGCATCCCCGCACCTGGGCGCAACAGGCGGGGGTGGCCTTTGACTATGGTTTCTCCTACCCCGAGCGGGAAGGGAGGCGCGCCTTCCGCTGGAGCGGCGAGAAGGCCGGCGTGTACGTGTACCTGGACGGGGAAGGTCGCGGGCCTGAGTACACGCTGGTTTGCGGCGCGCCGCTGGCGCGCCTGCCCGGCCGGCGGCAAACCGTCGATGTCTATTGGCGCGGGCGGCTCTACCGCAGCGTGGAATTCAGGCAGAACGGCGACCATCTCCTGCGCATTGAAGACCAGGGGCATCGCGAGGGCTTCCTGGAATTCCGCGTGCGCCCGGCGTTCAACCTGAGCACGATGGGGCTCGGCGAGGAAACGCGGACACTGGGCGTCCAGGTCAGCGGGCCGGGGATCTAGCTCTGCTGTTCCCCGGCGTAGGGCGCGTCCAGCAGCCGGCCGGAGCTGCCGTGCTTTTTTGCCGCGCTCTTCCAGCCGCGGTCGGCGACCCAGTTGTAGAACCAGCGCGGCATCATCGGCTTGCCCGCGAGCTCGATGACGGCCACGGGGATCTCCTTGCCTGCGGCCAGGAAGCCGGCGGCCTGCCCCAGCCCCTTGAGCTGGTGGCGGACGATGAAGCCAGCCTTGGCCAGGGGGCGGTTGCCGATGGCGCCGCCCATGCCCAGGGCCAGGCAGCCCAGGAAGCGGAATCCCGCCTGGACGGCGAACAGGCGCATGATCTCCCCGGCCGGGCGGCAGTGCCTTGTTTCCGGGAAGCCGCAGTTGACGATGGCGGCCAGCGATTGCCGTGCTTCGCCCTGGCGGGCCGGACGGCGCTCGGCGACCTGGCGCAGCAGGTCGATGAGCGGCGCCGGCAAGTGGTCGACGTAGAGCGGGAAGGCGATGACCAGCAGGTGGCAGGCTTCGATGGCGGCCAGCAGCTCCGCCATTTTTTTCTCGTCGGCCAGGGCCGGGTAGAGCAGGAGCTTTTTTATCGCCATGCCGTTCTCTTCGAGCTTGAGGAGCAGGTGCTCGCCCAGGGAGTTGGAGGTGCTGGCCATGCCGCGCGGGCTGCCGACCAGGAGCAGTACCTTGTCGCCTTTCATAGCGCCACCCCGCGGAAGAACGGTTCATCGGCGAGCTGCTTTTCCATCTCGGCCAGGGCGACGTCGCCGCTGAATACCAGCGTATCCACTTCGACATCGCCCATGTTCAGGGCATTGCGCCCGACCAGGCGGCGGAAGGCGCCCTCGCTCTCGGCATCGTCCTGCCGGAGCGTGCCGATGGCCAGCAGGCGGCGCGGCCGCGGATAGCGCAGGGGATGGTGCGTCTCGCCGCGCACCCGGGTGAAGAAGGGCAGCAGGATGGGAATGATGCGGTCCAGCGCTTTCTTCAGTTCGGGTGCGTAGCCGCCGAAAGTGACCGGGGTCAGCCAGATGACCCGGTCGCTGGCGGCGGTGGCGGCGAGGATCTGCTCCTCGTCGTCATGGATGATGCAGCGCCCGGGGCTCTTCACCCAGCAGGAAAAACAGCCGCGGCAGGGCTGGATGTCCATCGCCGCCAATGGGAACGCCTTCATCTCCCAGTCCAGGGCCTTGGCCTTGGCCATCACCGCGGCCGCGGCCCGGTTGCTGAGCGGGTCGCGCCCGGCCGGCGGCGAGCCCTTGAAGAAGACTGCTTTCATGATTCCTCCGCTTGCTTTCTGCGGCTAATTATCCTCTGGGAGAGCCATTTTTGTCAAGACAGGAAAAAATCACGAAAAGTGCCACAAAAAGAAGGTTTGTACGTATAATAAGCTTGGAATTCAATTCAAAGGAGGATTTACCCTTGAATAAAAAACATGCATGCTCACGGTTCGCGCCGGTGCTGCTGCTGGCGACCCTGGTCCTGCCCATGCCCGCGGCCGAGGACAACCCTTTCCTGACCGTCCCCAACACGCCATACCAGACCCCGGCCTTTGACCGCATCCAGGTCGGCCACTACCTGCCGGCGATGCAGGAAGGGATCCGGCGCCACCAGGCCGAGATCGACGCCATCGTCGCCAACGCCAAGGCGCCGACGTTCGAGAATACCATCGTGGCCCTGGACATGTCCGGTCAGCTGCTCGGCGAGGTAAGTGCCGTCTTCTACTCCCTGCTGGGCGCGGCCACCAGCCAGCCGATGCAGGACCTGGCCAACGAGCTGGCGCCCCTGCTCTCCACCCACAACGACAACATCGCCCTCAACGGCAAGCTCTTTGCCCGCGTCAAGGCCGTCTACGACCGCCGGGCGAAGCTGAAGCTCGACGAGGTGCAGCGCTACCTGCTGGAGAACACCTACCGCGGCTTCGTGCGCAGCGGCGCCCTGCTGGACGAGAAGCAGAAGGACCGCCTGCGCGAGATCAACAAGGAGCACTCGCTGCTGGCCCTCAAGTTCAGCGACAACGTCCTGGCCGAGACCAACTCTTCGTTCATCGTCATCGAGAACAAGGATGACCTGGCCGGTCTTCCCGACGGCGTCGTCGCCGAGGC
The DNA here is from genome assembly GCA_025456205.1 of Acidobacteriota bacterium. Lineage (GTDB taxonomy): Bacteria > Acidobacteriota > Aminicenantia > UBA2199 > UBA2199 > UBA2199. Next base: position 25,014 of record JALOLA010000011.1, read on the forward strand.
GGCCGCGACGGCCAAGGCCATGAACATGGAAGGCAAGTGGGTGTTCACCGCCCAGAAGACCAGCTGGATCCCCTTCCTGCAGTACTCGCCGAAGCGCGAACTGCGCGAATCCCTCTATACCCGCTGGTTCATGCGCGGCGACCGCGACAACGACAGGGACAACAAGGCCGTGCTGCAGAAGCTGCTGGTGCTGCGCGAGGAGCGCTACCGCCTGCTGGGCTACAAGACGCCCGCCGATTTCTACCTCGAGCCGCGCATGGCAAGGACGCCGGCGGCGGTGAACGAGTTCCTGATGCGCCTTTGGCAGCCGGCCCTGGCGCAGGCCAAGGCCGAGGCCGCCGCGCTGCAGAAGCTCATCGACGGGGAAAAGGGAGGCTTCGCGCTGCGGTCATGGGACTGGTGGTACTACGCCGAGAAATTGCGCAAGGCCAAGTATGACCTGGACGACTCGGAGCTCCGACCCTATTTCAAGCTGGAGAACGTCCAGCAGGGAATGTTCACCCTGGCCGAGAAGCTCTGGGGACTCAAATTCGTCGAGCGCAAGGACATCCCGGTCTACGACCCCGAGGTCCGGGTGGCCGAGGTCCGCGAGGGCGACGGCACCCTGCTGGGCATCCTGTACATGGACTTCTTTCCGCGCGCCAACAAGCAGGGCGGCGCCTGGTCCGGTGGCTTCCGCGGCACCTTCTACAAGGACGGCAAGCGCGTCATCCCCTTCGCCACCCTGGTCGGCAACTTCACCAAGCCGACAACCGGGACGCCCTCGCTGCTGAGCATCGACGAGGCCCTGACCTCCTTCCATGAATTCGGCCACGCCCTGAACACCCTCTTCACCGACAGCCGCTACCGCTCCAACTTCGCCCCCCAGGACTCAGTGGAGCTGCCTTCCCAGATCATGGAGCACTGGGTGCTGGAGCCCGAGATGCTGAAGCTCTACGCCCGCCACTACCAGACCGGCGAGGTCATCCCCACGGCGCTGGTGGAGAAGCTCAGGAACAGCAGCCTGTTCAACCAGGGCTTCGAAACGGTGGAATTCCTGGCCTCCTGCTTCCTGGACATGGCCTGGCACCAGCTGGAGAGCGCCCTCAACGTCAATGTCACCCGCTTCGAGAAGAAGCTCATGGACAAGATCGGCCTGATCCCCGAGATCCTGCCCCGCTGGGGCTCCACCTATTTCACCCACATCCACGGCGGCTACGAGGCCGGCTATTACAGCTACATGTGGTCCGAGGTCCTGGACTGCGACGCCTTCGAGGCCTTCAAGGAAACCTCCCTGTTCGACAGGAAGACCGCCGCCTCGTTCCGCAAGCACATCCTGGCCAGGCTGGGCACCGAGGACGCCATGACGCTCTACAAGCGCTTCCGCGGCCGCGAGCCCAAGGTCGAGCCGCTGCTGAAAAAGAGAGGATTGCTGTAGATCGAGGCCCATACGGGATTTTCATGTAGGGGCACGGCGTGCCGTGCCCCTGCTTTTTATCTGGGTACGTTCCCCACGTGCCTTGCCCTTCCCGCCTTTTTCTGATAAAAATACTCCTTGAATAGATATCTGCCGCTTCTCCTGGCCGCCCTGGCCCTGCTGAGCGTCCCGGCGCTGGCCGGGGAGGATGACGCAGGCCTGAACAACGCCTCCCTGGTGGTGGAATACGGCCTCGACTCCCTGGAGCGGCGCTATTACCGTCCCGTTTTCCATTTTGATTTCCCCGGGCGCAGGAACAACCTGTTCGCCGAGGTGCAGTACCACTCGCGCATGAACGGCCGCCTGCAAGGGGCCATCGACTACTGGGTCATGGCCGGGGCGCAGAAGGCGCTCAACGAGAAGGTGACGGTTGAACTGCGCCTGAACCATTTCTGCCGCCACGAGACCCTGCGCGACACTCCATACGTCTGGAACCTGAACGAGGTGCTGGGGCGGGTGATCCTGGACCGCGGCGACCTCACGCTGGCTCTCGGCGCCGGCGTCTTCGTCGGCGGCAGCGCCGGCTACCGCGAGCTGGTGACGGCCAGCGGGGAGTGGCGGGGCCTGTTCATCCCCGAGCTGTCGCTGCAGGCGGAAGTGAAGCTGGTCAATTTCTCGCGGCTCTACCATGACGGCGGCTTTGCCCTGGCCTTGAACCGCAACGTCGATCTTTTCTTCCGGAACACCCGCCACTACGAATTCCGCAATGCCTCCTATCTCGGCCTGCGCTTCAAGTCGCACGGGGAGAGCGGCGCCTTTCTCGACGCCATGAAGGTCCTGGTCGGGGCCTCTCCGTTCGATGACCGCTTCAAGCTGGAGATCGAGGGCGACTTCAAGCTGGAGTTCTTCCGCAACGATTCGCGGCGCGTGGTGCTCGGCGTCGAGTTCGAGTCACCCATCCTCAACGGTGACGGTTTTTTCGCCCAGTTCTGGCCGGGGAAGATGATCTATGACCTGGGACTCGACTACGAGAAGAGGGTCGCTCCGGAACTGTTCGCCGCCTGGGTGGCGCGCTATCGGGCGGACATCCCCGTCGACGACGACCTGCCTTTCGCGGCCAGCCTGTTCACCGGCCTGGCCTTGCGCAACCAGGAGGAGTTCGACGTGCTGGAGAGCGATGTCCGCTACGAGGCCGCCGTCGGCTACGATTTCAAGCGCGGCCTGGCGTTCAGCGGCAAGCTGGGCCTGGGGATCTGGGACTGCGCGGCGCTGAAGGTGTTCACCGAGATGCGCGCCCATGCCGATCCCAGGCGCATCCGCTTCGATATCCGCCTGCTGGCCGGCAGCCGCGGCCGGGTCGAGCTCAGGCCGTATCTCGGCTGGAAAAAAGAGATCGGCCTTGATCCCGCCCAGGAGACGCCAGGCAAGTTTCTCTTCGGGTTAGGTTTCTTCAAGAAATTCTAGTGAAAAGTAAAAAGTGTAAAGTGAGAAGTAACAGCAACAAGACGGACAAAGGTCCGTTATCCTCGCGTTTCACAATTCACTTTTCACTATTCACTGAGCCTGACCTGTTTATTCTTTTTTCTCAGGCGCAGGAACCTTGAACCTGTCGCCCGTTTCCTTGATGATGCGCTGGTACCAATCCCTGGGGTAGGGCGGGTGGGTGACCTTGCCCTGGCTGTCGCGGACGTTGCCGTCCAGGTATTTCCAGATGAGGTGCTCGCCCAGCCGGCGCCAGCGCTTGACCAGCGCCTCGCCCTCGCCCACGCTGTAGGCGGTGAGGCGGTCGCGGGCCAGCTCGGGGGAGCGCTTGTGGAGCTCGAGCGCCGCCGCCTCGATCTCCGGCTGCACGGCGAGGTACCTGCCCTCGATCTCGCGCTGGACGGCCTGGATGTCCTGGATCATGTCGGCGTAGCGCGAGTAGGCGTAGTTGGAGACGAAATTGAACACCCAGAAGGCCGAGTCCCAGCTGAAGCGGCTGAAGTCGCCGGTGCCCTTGGCGTAGCTCGGCGGCACCTGGCGGATGCCGCAGTACATGGGTGCGTAGACGGTGCTGAAGGTGTCGTCCATGCCCACCCAGAAGATGCCGCCGATCGCGGCGGGAAGCCAGGAGCGCGACTGGGCGACGAAGGAGTAGGCCGTCTGCTGGGTGGAGGTGGCGCGCTCGAAGAAATAGCTCTCCTTGGCCTCCTTGTCGACCTTCCAGGTCATCGGCCGCCAGCGGTAGGGGAGGACGAACGGCCCGGCGCCGATATCGTTGCTCATGTCCATCTCGCTGCCCTCGTAGTGGTCGCGCATCAGCTCCATGACGTCGCGCAGGGAGAGCTTGGCGTCCGGCTTGACGAACAGCGGCATGGGCTCGGCGTCGGGCTTGATGCCCAGGGCCCAGTCCCTGTAGGCGTCCATCTGCCTGGAGCCGGGGGTGATGCGGCGGAAGAACTGCCAGACGCGGGCGTCGCAGAAGCGCCGGCCGCCGAAGTCGGGCGGGCAGTAGGCGGCGGCGAAGCTGAACTCGCTGTCGCTGCCCTTGAAATAGCCCTTTTCGCGGGCGAAGGCGACGACGTCGGGGGAATGGAAGGTCGTCTGCCGGGCATCGAAGAAGTTGTTGGCCTTCTGCAGGGGGAAGCGGTGGATGCGCGCCTGGTTGGCGTGGCCGCAGACGTAGCCGTCGGGCACCTGCCGCGCCACCCAGACGGCGCCCTTGCGCTCGGGCCCCTTGGAGATCATCTCCAGGATCCAGACCTCGTCGGGGTCGGAGACGGAGAAGGACTCGCCGCTGGAGGCGTAGCCGTACTCTTCCACCAGGGAGGTCATGACCTTCAGGGCTTCGCGGGCGGTGCGGGCGCGCTGCAGGGCCAGGGTCATCAGGCTGTTATAGTCGACCACGCCCTTGGGGTCCATCAGCTCCTCGCGGCCGCCGAAGGTGGTCTCGCCCAGCGCCACCTGGTGCTCGTTGATCAGGCCGACCACCTGCCAGGTGCGGCGCGCCTGGCGGACCTTGCCCAGGTACTTGCCGCTGTCGCCGTCGAAGACGTCGATCCAGGTGCCGTCGATGTGCTCGCCGGCGGCGATGAAGTTCAGGTCGCCATAGAGGCTGTGCGAATCGGCCGAGTAGGTGATCATGGTCGAGCGGTCGGCTGAGGCGCCTTTGCTGACCAGGTAGTTGGTGCAGGCATATGCCGCCGGCGCCAGTGCCAGCAGCACGACGATCGTCGTTATCCAGGTGCGGGTTTTCATGTAATTGCTGTCCTCCTTGAGAGTGAATTGCCGATGCGCGACAACCGGAAAAAGGAGGGCGCCGCGATCAGTCGCAAAGCATACTGGAATTGGCCGGAAAAAGCAAGCACAGCCAAGCCAGATCCATCGTTACGCGTCACGTGTTACGAAGGGTCATTCCTTTCATGAACATGCTCAACGGCCTCTCCAGGCGATGAGCCCTGAGTAGCTTGTCGTTTCCCAGGATCTCGTCTCTGGGGCCGTCGGCCTCGACGGCACCGTGGTCCATGACCAGGATGCGTCCGCACAACTCATATGCCAGGTCCATGTCATGGGTGGCAATGACCTTGGTCTGCGGCAGGGCGCGCACCAGCTCGATGAAGTCACGGCGACCGGCCGGATCGAGCCCCGCCGACGGTTCGTCGAAGGCCAGGAGCTCGGGCTCCATGACCAGCACCGCCGCCAGTGCCGCCCGCTTCTGCTCGCCCGGGCTGAGGCGCAACGGCGAGGCGGCGCCGATCTCTTCCAGATGCAAGCGCGCCATGATCGTTGCCACGCGCTGCCGCGCCTCCGCTTCGGGCCAGCAGCCGGCGCTGAGCGGGCCGAAGGCGATGTCCTCCTCGATGCTGGGCAGAAAAAGCTGTTGTCGCGGGTCCTGAAAGAGCAGCCCGACGCGGCGACGGATCTCCTTCAGGTTGTTCCGGCGCACTTCCAGGCCAAGGATGCGCACCAGGCCCCGGCCGCGCAGCACGCCGTTGAGATGCAGCAGCAGCGTCGATTTGCCGGCGCCGTTTGGCCCGACCAGGCCGACGCATTCGCCGACGGCGACGGTCATGCCGCTGACGCTCAGAACGGGCTTGCCGGAGCCGTAGGCGAAATCCAGGTGCTGGATCTCGATGGCCGTGTCGTTCATCACCACACCGTGAAGAAAGCGCTGGCCAGGGCGGTGAGCGCCAGAAAAACCGCGTCGCGGCCGCAGAAAGCCAGATGCCGTCCGCCGGGCAGCTCGCCGTGAAAACCGCGGCTGATCATGGCGTCATGAATGTGGACGCCGCTCTCCAGGAGCCTTTCAAAGAACAGCGGCAACGCCTTGCCGCTGAGGCTGGCCCGGCGCGACCGCGGCAGGGAAGCGATATTGCGCCCGGTCCAGGCGCGGCGCATTCCTTCCAGCTCCAGATGCCACTGCCCGGCAAAGCGCAGGCCGACGGTCAGGACGACGACGGCGGAGCGGGGCAGCCCGGCCTGGCGCAGCGCCTGCAGCAGGCGCCCGGGCCGCTCATCCAGGATGAACAGGGCCAGCGCCAGGAGCGACAGCGCCGCCTTGGCGGCGATCAGCAGGCCGACCCGAGCCGGCGGCGTTCCGCCGGCGCCGGGGCGGAAAAAGGCGCTGAGGGCCAGGAAGGCCAGCAGCGGGGCCGACAGCGCCAGCAGTCGCAGCCAGAGGCGCCCGGAGCGGCCGGCCAGGGGCAGCAGGGCAAGGAGGAGGATCGCCAGCAGGACCAGGCGCGGGCCGAGCGGCCGCGTTGAGGGGATGAACAGCAGTGCCTGCACCGCCAGGAAGGCGACCAGCTTGGCGCGCGGGTCGATGGCGGCCAGCATCGTTCCTCAAGCCAGGGCCCAGGCGATGTACTGCCCGGGTTCGTCGACGATCTCGCAGGAGCTGAACCCGGCCGTCGCCAGCCATCCGGCCAGCACGGCCTTTTCCGGCAGCCGGTCGCGGCGCACGGGCCCGCTGCTCTCGGCATGCAAGCGGTCCAAAGCCTCGCGCCCCAGCTGGTGGGCAATGACCAGCATCCCTCCCGGCTTGAGAACGCGGCGGAATTCCTTCAGGGCGGCGCAACGGTCGTCGAGATGGGGCAGCAGGGCCAGGGCGATCACCTTGTTGAAATCGCTGTCGGGGAAGGGCAGGTCGTGGGCGTCTCCGATTTGAAAGTCCACCCGGGGATCGGCCGTCTTGAGCCGGGCCCGTTCGATCATGCCCGGGGCGAAATCGAGTTCGACCAGGCTGCCGCCGGCGCCGACCTCCTCCAGGATCAGGGCAACGAGGCGGCCGCTGCCGCAGCCGGCATCCAGGACGCGCTCACCGGGCCCGAGGCGGAAATGGCCGGCGAAGTCGCGCAGGCGCTCCAGCTCCCCGGGCCGCGAATGCTCCCGGTCCCACGAAGCGGAAAGTTCGGAAAAGAACTCACTCTTGGTCATGGCGTCTCAAGATGCGCTCCCTGCGGTCACGCAGCGGGGGGATGATCCAGGGCAGGACGGCGAGCATCAGCGTCAGCCCGGGCAGACCGCGCACGACCGCTGCCCAGCCCAGGAGTCGCGGCGGCAGCTCCATGAAGCGGGCCATGGCCTGGACCAGCACGAACAGCAGGGCTCGGTCGAGCAGCAGGACGACCAGCAGCGCCAGCCCATCGCTCAAGTTCAGCAGCCGCTGCAGCGGCCGGGGCAGGGCGGTGAACAGGAGCCCCTCGGCCATCATGATGAAGGCGATGGGCGGGTAGAAGGGGGGCATGCCGGTCAGAAGTGCCGAAAGCAGCGGCGCGGAAAAGCCGACGACCATGGCCAGCGGTGGTGACACCAGGAAGCCGGCCAGGGCCAGAGGGTAGAACATGGGCATGAAGGCGCTGCCCAGGCCCAGAAGGTGGAAGAAAACGGGCAGCACCAGGGAGGCCGACAACAGCAGGCCGGCCAGCACGTAATCGAAACTGGGATGCTTCATTGCCGCCAGCGCAGACCGATGGAGACATTGCGGCCGGGCATGACGAAGGTGCCGGCGGAGATGCCGGGGAATTCCCCGAAGATGACGTATTCCTCGTCGAGGAGGTTGTTCAGGTCGATGATGAGGTCGAGCCGGGAGATGAACTTGGCAACCCAGCGGGCATTCAGGATCAGGTAGGAAGGGATGGGGTTCCGGGAATTCGCCCCGGCGAAGTAGGTGTTGACCTGCTGGCCCTGCAGCGAGGCGTCGAGCCGGCGCGAGTGGAAGCGCAGGGCGGCGTCCCACTTGTGTCCGGGCCGGCCGGCGGTCTGGTCGCCGGGATCCAGATAGGCATGGCTGAGCTCGATCTCCAGGGCCGCCAGCGGCCTGGCGCTCACGCCGATCTCAACGCCGGCGAATGCGAAACTGCCGGTGTTGAGGAAGATGAACTTGTTGCCAGGGCCGGGATTCGGCCGGGTCTCGATCAGGTTGCTGCCGCGCATGGAGAACGCGCTGGCCTGCAGGGCCCAACGGGATGCGACGCGCCAGTCGATGCCGATCTCGTAGTTCCAGGTGCGCTCTGGCTCCAGGTCGGGATTGGCGGGGGGGAACATGTACAGCTCGTTCAGCTGCGGTGAGCGGAAGCCCTTGCTGGCCTGCAGCCGCGCCGAAAACGCCGTCGTGGCGTGCCAGACCAGCCCGGCCTGGGGGCAGAGCTCGCTGCCGTAGAGAGAATCGAACTGCAGGCGCAGCCCGGCGCTGGCGACCAGGGCGGCGGCGGGCAGCCAGTCGTCATGGAGGAAGAGCGACCCCTCGCTCTTGCGCCATTCCCCCCTGGGGGCGTGGATGCTGCGGCCGCCGAAGCGGCGGTAATCGCCGCCAGCCAGGAGGACATGGTTCTTCAGGCGGCGCGTGGTCCAGCGGGCCAGGGCGCCGTTGGTGAAATCGGTCGAGTCCCAGCCGTCGGAGAATCGGTGCTTGCCGAAATTGCGGTAAAGACGCAGGCTCCACTCGTCCCGATCCCCTTTGCCGGTCAGGGAGAGGTCGACAGCGCCGCGGCGGTAGTCATTCCATGAATCGGCCAGCGGCTGCTCCACCGTGCCGGGTTCGTGCTTCAGGGCATCGAAGTACTTGCCCTGCAGCGTGAGCTCCAGGAAAGGCGCCAGCTCCCAGTCGAGGCGGGTGGTCAGGGCGTCGCCCCGGTAATCGGAGTTTTCCAGGTGGCCGTCGCTTTGCCTGCGGTCATAGGTGACCAGGTAGCCCAGGCGGCCGCTCTTGCCGCCCTGCTGCAGGTTGAGCTGGCCGGTCCGGAAGCTGCCGTAGGAGAGCTGCAGCCGGCTTTCCGATTTTTTTTCCGGCCGGCGGGTGATGATGTTCACCGCGCCGCCCATGGCCTCGCCGCCGTACAGCACCGACGCCGGCCCCTTGATCACTTCAATGCGCTCGACGTTGTCCATCGGGAAGGCGTGGGTCACGGCGCAGCCGAAGAGTCCCATCTTTTCCGGCCGGCCGTTGACCAGCACGGCGATGCGCCGGCCGTTCTGTCCCAGGCCGCGGATGTCGAGGTCGGAGCGGCCGAAGTCGCCGCTGCGCTGCACGAACAGGCCGGGGAAACCGTCCAGTGCAGCCAGGGCGCTGCTCGCCGGCAGCATGTCCAGCACCGGCCGGTCGACAAGAAGCAGGGAGTCGCTGCAGTTCTTCAGCTCCTTGGGGGACATGACGGCGGTCACGACGACGTGTTCATGGAAGAGGATCTTCTTTTCCTGCTTCTGGTCGCCCCGGGAAGCCGGCTCCGCTTTTTCGGGAAAAAGGCGGACGGCAGGAGAGAGCGCGATGAAAGCCATGAGGGTCGCGGCAACCAAGGCGGATCGGGGGCGCATGCCACCTCCTGTTCGGTGTTACCAATTAAAAAAAAGTAACACGAATGGCGGGGCGCTGTCAAGGCCATTCCGGAATTTTCAGGTTCGTTACTCCAGATGGCTGCCGGTGGTCGTGGTGATCAGCTTGCCGTGCTTGACCCCCTTGGCGCTGAGCAGGAAACCGGCCACTTCCTGGATCTTCCTTGCCGATCCTTTCAAAATGACGACCTCAAGGCAGTTGTGCTCGTCCATGTGGATGTGGGTGGTGGAGAGGATGATGCCCAGGTGGCGGTGCTGGATGTCGGTCAGCTTCTTGGCGAGTTCCCGTACTTCGTGGCTGTACACCAGGCTCAGCACGCCCATGGCGGGGGTTGTGCCGGTTTTCCACTCCTCGGCCACCAGCCGTTCGCGGATCAGGTCGCGGATCGCCTCCGAGCGGCTCGCGTAACCCTGGGTGGCGATGAAAGGGTCGAATTTTTTCAGGAGCGACGCTTCCAATGAAACACCGAAGCGGACCAATTTGCCCATGGTTGCCTTCCTGGGGAAATAGTATTCTTTTTTGGATGGACAATGCAAGCCACCTGCCGTTGAAGAGCAGGAAAGTCGGCGCGGCTTCATCGGGATCCGTGCTTGTCCTCCGGAGGCAAGCGCCTCAGTGGTCGCAGACGTTCTCCCCGCTCTGCAGCGTGCCCGCCAGATAGGACGCTACCAGGGTCTCCGGCGTCTCGGCCGGGGCGCCGATGACCACCTGGATGCCGTGCTCGCAGAACAGGGCCTGGGCGCGCTGGCCCATGCCGCCGGCGATGATCAGGTTCGCTCCGCGTTCCGCCAGCCACTTGGGCAGCAGTCCCGGCTCATGGGGCGGTGCTTCCAGGTCTTCCCTTTTCACGATTTTTTTCTCAACGGGGTCGGCCTCGACCAGGGCGAAGCTCCCACAGTGCCCGAAATGCATGGCCAATTTTCCGTCGGCCAGAGGAATGGCGATCTTCATGTTGTTTTTCTCCTTGTTTGTTTTGACATTCTTGGCGGTGACTTCGGCCGCGCCCGGATCCAGAGCCAGAAGCGGCGTGACGATGCGACGCATGATCTCCGCGGTGGGGGATGAGGCAAAGGCGCTGACATAGGGCCGGCCGCTGTCGCCGGAAAGGGTGATCGCCGGGTCGATCGGAATGGATCCCAGGAATGGCGTGTTCATGTCCGTGACGATCCGCTTGCCCCCGCCGCTGCTGAAGACGGCGGAAACCTCGCCGCACTTGGGGCAGGCGAAGCCGTTCATGTTCTCCACCACGCCGAGCACGGGGACGCCGAGCTGGCGGCAGAAGGTGATGGACTTGCGCACGTCGACCGCCGCCACCTTCTGCGGCGTGGTGACGATCACCGCGCCGTCGAGCTTGCCGATCAGCTGGCACACCGAGAGCGGCTCGTCGCCTGTTCCCGGCGGCGAATCGATGACCAGATAGTCCAGATCGCCCCAGTCCACGTCCTTGAGGAACTGCTTGATGGCGCCCATCTTCAAGGGCCCGCGCCAGATCACGGCCTGGTCGGGGTCGGGGAGGAGGAAGCCCAGGGACATGACCTTCATGCCGTTGGCGTCCGCCGGGAGCAGCCCGCCGGGCCCGCTCTGCAGGGAAACTCCTTCCAGGCCCAGCATGGTGGGGATGCTCGGCCCATGGATGTCGACGTCGAGCAGTCCGACGCGCTTGCCGACCATCTGCAGGGCCGCGGCAATGTTTACCGCCACCGTGCTCTTGCCGACCCCGCCCTTGCCCGAGAGCACGACGACCTTGTGCGCGATGCGGCAGAGGCGCGATTCGAGCTCGCGCCGCTCGGCGAAATCCTGGGCGCTTTCGCCCTGCTTGCGCGCATTGGCGGAACACTCCCTGTCGCGGCAGCCGTCACAGGCGGTCGAGCCCTCTTCTCCCTTTTCCGGTCCATGTTCCATGTTTTTGCGTTGCATTGACTATCTCCTAAAGTTGCAGATTATCCCATATTCGCCGGATATCTTCCACGCAGGGGGCCGAGGTCTCCACCACCGCCCGCTCCTGCAGCTGGGCTGCGGTCACGCCGCGATCGTAACGCACGCGGCCGGCGATCTTTGCCCCGCTGGCCTTGGCCCGCTCCTCGATGCGCTCCGTCATCTCCGGGTTCAGGTCCCACTTGTTGACGCAGACCGCCGCCGGCATGTCAAAATGCCGGGCCAGGGCCAGGACCCTTTCCAGGTCGTGCTCGCCGGACACGGTCGGTTCGGTCACCACCAGCACCAGCGAAGCGCCGGTGAGCGAGGCGATGACCGGGCAGCCGATGCCGGGAGGGCCATCGACGATGACCATGGAGCGATTCTCTTCTTCGGCGATGCGCCGGGCCTCGCGCCGCACCAGGGAAACCAGCTTGCCCGAGTTTTCGGCAGCGATGCCGAGACAGGCATGGACCATGGGGCCGCAGCGGGTGTCCGAGACCATCCATTCGCCGGAGAGGCTCTCGGGAAAATCAATGGCCCGCTCCGGGCAGAAACGAACGCAAGCGCCGCAGCCTTCGCAGGCGAACGGGTCGATGGCGAAGGTCACCGTGCCGTCTTCCCGCGTTGCTTTCCGCACGGCCTCGAAGCGGCAGACATCGAGGCAGGTGCCGCAGCCGTTGCAATCCTGCGGGCGGATGACCGCCTTGCGGCCGCTGTGAAATTCGTGGCGCTCCCGGATCGCTGGTGCCAGCACCAGGTGCAGGTCGGCGGCATCGACGTCGCAGTCGACGATGACCGGACGCTCGGCCAGCACGGCGAACGACGCGGTCAGGCTGGTCTTGCCTGTCCCGCCCTTGCCGCTGATGACGACCAGTTCTCTCATTCCCCGTCCCCGCAGGCGGGCTTGCCGCAGCGCTCGTCGCGGCCGCAACAGGTCTTCCCCGTTCGCTGCAGGCCGCAGTCGCCGCCGCTTTTTTCCGCCGCACCGCGGGCGGCGCCCTTCATGATGAACCCGGCCCCGCCGCTGATGATGCGCTGGACGCGACCCTGGCACTTCGGACATCGGGTCAACGGCGCGGCGGTGATGGGCTGCATCTTCTCGAATTTATATTTGCATTTCGCGCATTCGTACTCATAGGTGGGCATGGCTTATCCTCCTTTGCCGCCGGGGTCCGCCGACAGCTTCTCCGCCAGCTTGGAAAACAGGTCCCGGTACTCGGGCAGCGCTTCCACGATCAGCTGGCCCCGGGAATAGGCCCTGGCGATGCGCCGATCATCGGCGATCTCCGCCAGGATCGGTATGGCCGCTTCGGAACAATAGCGATGCACGCGGTCGTCGCCGCTGCCGGCGCGGTTGACCAGCACCCCGAAAGGCAGGCCAAGCTCCTTTACCATGTCCACGGCAAGTCGGAGATCATGGAGGCCGAAGGGAGTAGGCTCGGTGACCAGCAGGACGAAGTCGGCCCCGCGGATGGCGGCGATGACCGGGCACGAGGTCCCGGGCGGGGCATCCAGGATGGCGGGCATGCCCGGCTGCAGCCGCTGCTTGACGGCGCGGATGAGCGGCGGCGCCATGGCCTGGCCGACATCGAGGCGCCCCGTGACCAGGGTGATCCGGCCGGCCTGCTTGGTTTCGATCGAACCCATGCGCTTTGGCATCTCACGGATCGCCTTTTTCGGGCATACGAGCATGCAGCCGCCGCAGCCGTGGCACATCTCGGCGAAGACCAGCGGCTTG
>JALOLA010000108.1 GCA_025456205.1 Acidobacteriota bacterium
CCGGACTCGACCTTGGCGAAGCGCTTGCCGGCCTCCAGCGCCTTGCCCGGCTCCGGCAGCTGCACGAAGACGATGTTCCCGGCCAGTTTCTGGGCGAAGTCGTCCATCCCCATCCGCAGCAGGTCCCCGTCATCCTTCACCCAATAGTGGTTCTCCTCGTAGTACAGCTCTTCCGGCATGTTGTAGCCTTCCACATCCATGATCTTTCCTCCTGTCGAGAATCATCCTCAAACCAAAGCATCCCTTCCCTCTGCGGTCTCGGAGCCTCTGCAGTGAGAGCTTCTTTCCTTAACTGTCCGATTCGCCGCAGCGGCGGCCCGCCGCGTTCACGGCCAGCAGGACCGGCGCCAGCACGATGTGGAACATTCGGCTGAACGGCAGGCAGGCCGCGAAAGCGCCCGTCAGCACGGCGTGAATGTACCACACGGTTCCGTAGATGTCCTCAAGCCCGGCAACTCCGAAAAAAAACCGGCTGAGGGCGTCGCCGACGAACGCATAGGCCGACCCGGGCGGGTATCCCGTCATGGCGATGCGCATTGCCTCGAGCACAAAACCGCCCGCCACGATGGCCCCCAAAAGGCCCGGCAGCAGGTGGTCCCGCCGCGGCATCGCCGGCAGTTTCGCCGACGGGCCGGAAGCGCTGCGCAGAGCGGCAAGGGCGGCGCCGACGATGATCATCAGGCCGGTCGCATCAAAGAACATGCCGTGCAACGGGTGGTTCTTGTCCAGCATCGCCCACGGCCAGTCCCTCCCGGGAGCCCACAAGGACGCCATGAGCGCCACAATTCCCCACAGAAACCGCAGAACGAACGGCCACACCATCAAGCCGTGGATCAGCCATCGCAATGGCGACTGCCGGTAAAATTTCTGCTGCAGCAATCCGTCCAGCATAAAATTTTTTGCAGAGCAAAAAATTTTAGCTGAAAAAACGACTCTGATGATCTGCCGGATTATCCAGATTGCTTTATCGAATCGGCCGGCTGAGTCTGCACCCGGAAGGGCACCGGAAAACCAGAAAGAGAGGCTTCCCGCGAGGCCGATGGCAAACACGATCAAGGCAAGCAGCGTGATCGTGTCGCCCGCCGAAAACGTGGCGGCGTGGCACGGCAGGCACAAGATGCTTTTGGCCGGCAGCACCATCGCCGCGGCGCCCAACAGGTTGGCGCTGTGATGGCACCGGCGGCAGGAGGCTTCGTCATCGGTCAGCCTCATGTCGTGCAGCCGGCTGGGATGGCCCGTTTGCCGCACCCAGCCGATCAGGCCGCTTTCTTTCTCCTTCCGCGGCGTGACCTGCTTGAGATGGCAAGCCCCGCAGGCGACCGACAGGTGGGCGTCATGGGCGACCGCCTCGTCGTGGCGCGGGTGGCATTGACGGCAGTCGCCCGGCTCCTGGCGCGAATGTTCGTATTGGGCGGCCTGGGGATGACACGTCACGCAAGCCACATCCCCGTGCGGCCGGAAGCCTTCCGGCCCCAGGTCGAGAACGGGAAAACCTGAAGCCTTGCCTGCGCGGCCGGCCGGGCTCTCGGCGCCGTGGCAGGCGAGGCACAACGTCTTGGAATGCTGAGCCGCACCGGGCGCCTTGGGGTCCCAGCTGCGGTGGCAGGCCATGCAGGCCTCGTCAGTCGCAGGCAGCGTCGGCAGGCGGTACCGCGGTTCATGGCAGCTGCCGCACTGGCCGGGCGCGGGCCGGGTGCGGTCAAACGACCCTGGATTGGAAATGCGCGGCTGGGTGTGGGGATCGTGGCAGTCGCGGCAGCGCTGATAGTCCTGGCGGGTCTGCAAGGGCTTGCCGCCATGCCGCCCGGCCTCCAGCTCGGGGAGGGTCGAATCGTGGCAGCCGCTGCAAACCTCCTGACGGAAGGAGCTGCCGGGGAGGCGGTTGACGTTGGCGGGGTCCGGGTGCAGCGCCCCTTTTCCGACATCCCCGTGGCAGTCCAGGCACATGATCCGGCCGTGCGCCGAGACGTGCCAGCGCGCCTCGTCCAACAGCCAATTTGCGTAGGCGTTTCCGCCCACGCAAATTGATAAAAGCAAGCCTATTAGAACCGATACGGCGTTTTTCATCGATCCGTGCAACGATAAAAAAGTCAGGCGAAGTAAGATCTTCACGAAAATATGGTTGATGGCAGCGCAGGAAGAGCCAAGTTCAAGGCGCGCAAGCCTTGCGGAGTGAGGCGTACATCAGGTACGCCGCAGCGACCGCGAGGCGCAGCGCAACGCCGAAATTGGCCTTCCTGCGCTGCCATCCTCAGGGGATGTAGATGGCCCAGCCGAGCGCCTCCCGGGCGGCATCCGACAAGGACTCGGCGATGGTCGGATGCGGCAGGGCCGAGCGGGCCAGGTCCTCCAGGGTGGCCTCCATCTGGATCGCCAGCGCCGCCGCTCCGATGATCTCGGTCGCAAACGGCGCCACGATGTGCACCCCGAGCAGTTCGCCGTATTTCTTTTCACCCACCACCTTGACCACCCCGCTGCTCACGCCCTGGATCATCGCCATGGGGCTCGCTGCGATGGCCGCGGTCCCGGCGAGGACGTCGTAGCCGGCTTCCTCGGCCTGGTCCTCGCTCAATCCTACCGAAGCCGCCTGCGGGTTCGTGTAGGCCACGCGCGGGACAATGTCGGGATTGAAGATCCGCTTGGCGCCCAGGGCGTTTTCAGCCGCAATGATGCCCATGGCGGAGGAGCGATGAGAGAGAAATGGTTGTTTTCCGACAGCATCGCCCACGGCCCAGAGTCCGGGCGCCTTGGTGGCCAGATGCTCGTCCACCCCGAGGTCCTCGAGGCCGACCGTGTCCAGGCCCAAGCCCGAAAGTGCCGGTTGGCGATCAAAATAGATCACGCGGTCGAATTGCCGGGTCTCCTCCTTGCCTTTCACGGAGAGAACGGCCGACAAGCCGTCCTGGTCCCCGGCGATTGAGACCACCTGGCAGGAATTGAGGATCGTCAGCGGGTCGTTCTTGAGAGCGCCGCGCAACCGCTGGCCGATTTCCTGATCGAAATCCGGCAGGATGCCGCGCCCGCGGGCGGCGACCACCACCTGGCTGCCGCAGACGCCTAAGAACTGGGCCAGCTCCATGGCCCAGGATCCGGCACCCAGGATCAGGCTGCGGGCCGGGATCTTGCCCTCCTCCAGGAACTCGCTGGAGTTCACGACCCCTTCCAGGTCCGCTCCCGGAAACGACGGCCGGACCCACTGCGCACCCACGGCTACGATGACCGCCTTGGCCGGGTAGACCGTTTCCCCGACCGCCACCCGGCCGGGGCCGGCGAGGCGGCCCTTGCCCTTGATGGGGGTCACGCCCTTGGCCTTCACAAGACCCTCGGTCCCCATCGAAAAATAGCCCACCAGCTCGTCTTTCATCTTGAATACCGCGGCGGGATCCACCGCGGCTTCCGCCTTGGAGAAGCCCATCTTCGCCGCGGTCTGAATGGCCTTGGTTCGGTCCACAGTGGCCGAAAAAAGCTTGGTGGGAACGCAGGCGCGGTTGAGGCAGAACCCACCCCAGTGCGTGCCCTCCACCAGGGCAACCTTGGCCCCGAGCTGGACACCGCGGATGGCGGCCGCCACACCGCCCGGCCCCCCGCCGATGACGATGATGTCAAAATTTTCTGCCATGATTTCCTCTTCTCTATCTTGCAGGAGCTATTTCCGTCTCAGCCGGCTTGATGGCAACGCAGAGAGTCCCAAGATCAAGGCGTGCGAGGCTTGCGGAGTGAGGTGTACTCCAGTACGCCGCAGCGACCGCAAGGCGAAGCACAACGCAGAGATTGGGCTATCTGCGTTGCCATCAGAGCATCAGCGCCGGCTCTTCGATCATATCCTTGATCGTCTTCAGAAACGCCGCCCCGGGCGCGCCGTCGATGATGCGATGGTCGAAGGACAGCGACAGCGCCAATCGCGGTTCGATGACCACCTGCCCGTCTCTGGCGACCGGCTTTTCCACGATGCGTCCTACGCCCAGGATGGCGCTTTCCGGGTGGTTGACGATCGGCGTGAAATCATCGATGTCCCAGGCACCGAGGTTCGTCAGCGTGAAGGTGCCGAACGTCAGGTCGTCCAGCGCA
>JALOLA010000064.1 GCA_025456205.1 Acidobacteriota bacterium
CTCTCCGGGGACATCCTCACCGACAACAGCGTGGAGATCCTGGACAGGAACGTCCACCTGGCCTACATGGAAGAAGGCGCCAAGTTCCAGGCCGAGATGATCGTCAAGCGCGGCCTGGGCTTCAAGATCTCCGACCAGAATTTTGACGAGACGCTGAGCGTGGACCACATCCCGGTCGACGCCAACTTCAGCCCCGTCGAAAAGGTCAACTACACCATCACCCCCGCCCGCGTGGGCAAGACCACCGACTTCGAGAAGCTGGTCATCGAGATCTGGACCAATGGCAGCATTTCGCCCAAGGACGCGCTGGCGCGGGCCGGCAAGATCCTGCGCGACCACCTGGCCGTCTTCATCGACTACCAGGACAAGGACAAGCTCAAGGCCGGCACCGAGCCCGAGGCCGGGACCGACCTGGAAAGCAAGACGGAATACCTGGAAAAGACCGTTGAGTCCATGGGGCTCTCGGTGCGCGCCCTGAAGTGCCTCAAGCGCCTGGGCGTCGACTACATATTCGAGCTGGTGGAAAAGAGCGAGCACGAGCTGCTCAATTCCAAGAATTTCGGCAAGAAATCCCTGGAAGAGATCATCAGCAAGCTGACCGAATACGACCTGGGCCTGGGCCAGAGGCTTCCCGAGCCCCTGCGCCTGGAATTCAGGAAGAAATATCTGAAGAAGGAAAACAACATCGAGGTCATGGAGGACTAGCAACATGAGACACGGCAAAGACGGATACAAGCTGCGGCGCAACCCGGCCCATCGCCGCGCCCTGCTGCGCAACCTGACCGCCAGCGTGGTCGAGAACAACCGCGTGACCACCACGCTGGCCAAGGCCAAGGCAGTGCAGCCCATCGTGGAAAAGATGATCGGCCTGGGCAAGTCGGGGACGCTGGCCGACAAGCGCCGCGCCTTCGCCTATTTTTTCAAGCGCCAGACGGTGCAGAAGCTCTTTGATGAGGTCGCCCCGCGCTTCATGGAC
Organism: Acidobacteriota bacterium; assembly: GCA_025456205.1. Lineage (GTDB taxonomy): Bacteria > Acidobacteriota > Aminicenantia > UBA2199 > UBA2199 > UBA2199. Next base: position 977 of record JALOLA010000064.1, read on the forward strand.
CGCCGCGGCGGCTACACGCGCGTCATCCGCGGCGATTTCCGCAAGGGCGACGGCGCCGAAACGGCGATCATCGAGTTCGTCGATTACCAGTTCGTGCCCAAGGAAAAGAAGAAAAAGGAAAAAAAGCCGGCCAAGGCGTGAAAAGGGAGCGGGCATAGCTCAATGGTAGAGTACAAGCTTCCCAAGCTTGGTGTTGCGGGTTCAAATCCCGTTGCCCGCTTGTCCACTTCCCCGAACTAGGCCAGGAGGACCCCATGGCAGTATTTTCGCAGAAGAAGAACCCGGAAATGACGACCCCTGGACAGGCGCCCGCTGCAACGAGCAGCCAATCCTCGCTGGTCGGCAAGACCCTGCTGGTCAAGGGTGACATCTTTTCCGAGGACGAGGTGCTGATCGAAGGCCGGATCCAGGGCAAGATCACCGTCAAGAACCGAGTGGTCATCGGCCGCGACGGCGTCGTTGAGGCCGAGATCGATGCCCGCGAGGTCGTGATCAAGGGCAAGGTCACCGGAAACGTGCGCGGCAGCCAGCGCGTGGAGATCGTCCCGGCCGGCATCCTGCACGGCAACATCCTCGCGCCGCGCGTCGTGATCGCCGATAGCGGCATTTTCGAGGGCAACATCGAAATGCGCTCGCGCGAGGAAAAAGGCAAGGCTGGCGAAGAAAAGGCGTCAGCCAACCATCCCCAGGGGAACGAAGCCGCCAACAGCCAGAAGCCGCCCCACAAGTAATGCCCTCCTGGTTCCTGCTGCGCGAGCCGGAACCCCTCCCGGCCGCCGAGAACATGGCCAGGGACGAGCACCTGTTCAACCTCTGCCATGAAAAAAAGTGCGGATTCCTGCGCCTGTATGCCTGGGCCAGGCCGACGTTTTCCATCGGCGTCTCGCAGAAAGCGCAACGGGCGCTCAATCTTGATCTCATCCGCGCCAGCGGCGGCGAATATGTGCGGCGCCTGACCGGCGGCAAGGCCGTCCTGCACCATCGCGAGATCACCTATGCCGTGGTCTCCTCCGAGGACCTGTTCTTCAAGGAGCACGACCTGCACCAGTCCTACATGCTGATCTCCCGGGTGCTGGTGCGGGCCATCCGCAGCCTGGGGGTGGACGCCAGCCTCTCCAAGGGCAGCGCCGCCGAGCTGTCGCGCAGCAGCAACCCCTGCTTCTCGTTCCCCACGCCGCACGAGATCGAGGTCGGGGGGAAAAAGATCGTCGGCTCGGCGCAAAAACGAGACAAGCAGGCGCTGCTGCAGCACGGCTCCATCCCCCTCGCCATGGAATATGACCTGTACGCCGGCGGCGCCAATTTCCCCGCCGCGGCGCTGCGCCAGAGCATGACCACCTGGAGCGACATCTCCGGCCGCGACCCGCGGGAGCTGGAAGAAGCCCTGGTGCAAAGCTTCAGCGAGTTCACCGGCAGCCGGCTCGCCGCCATGGAATTCAGCGCCGAGGACCGGCTGCGTATCGGCGAGCTGCGGGGAAAATACGCCTCCGATGAGTGGAACCTCTCTCTGTAGGCTGGTCCTTCTCTTCCTGCCCCTGCTCCTTCCCGCGGCACCGCGCCGCCATGAGGTCCAGTTCCGCCGCAACGATTATCCGGTGGTCGTCGCCCCGGCGCGACTGCAGGCAGCGGGCATGGCCAAGGCCATCCTGCGCGTGTTCAGCGACGACGAGCGGCGGGGCGGGCTCTACTTCGCCAGCGGCGTATTCCCGGTGGTGCGACCCGCTCTCGCCCCCTGGGCGGGGGAGTACTCTTCGGGCAAGGTCCCGCTATGGGCCTGGATGGGGGCGCGCAAATTCGCCTGGCTGGACCGCCAGGACCTCCTGGACCGGGAGTGGAGCTCCGGAGAGACGCGCCCCATTCCCAAGCTGGACCTGTTCAACCCCCAGGCCCAGGAACTGATCGTCACGCTGTTCGCCCAGCTGGCCCGGCAGCGGGTGAGCGGCATCCTGATCCAGGACGACCTTACCCTGCAGCGCTTCGAGGGCTTTTCCAGCTGGGGCAAGGCCAGCTTCAGCCGCGCCAGCGGCCTGGCCGCCGACCCGCGGCGCATGCTGACGGCTGGGACAGCCCAGCACCAGGCCTGGGAAGACCTGAAAACGAGTCGCGTCACCGCGATGCTGGGCCGGATCGTCGCGGCCTGCCGCCAGGCCGGGCCCGCCGTCGGCATCGGCCTGAACGTTCACTATGAAGCCCCCCTGACCCCGGCGCGGGCGCGTTCCTGGTATGCGTTCGACGCGGCGGCCGCCGGCGCCTCCGGGGTCGACCTGTTCTACCTCATGGCCTACCACCGCCAGATGCAGGCTGAGATGAAGCTGGGGGAAGGCGACAACCGCCTTTATTTCCGGCGCATGCTGGAAGCGGCGCTGAGGCTCTGGGGAGCCAGGCTGGTCGCCAAGCTCCAGGTGCGCGACTGGAAGAGCAGCGAGCCGATCCCGTTCACGGAATTGAAAACCTATTACGACCTGATCCCTGCCGGCGTCGAAGGCGTCTGCTTCGCCGCGGCGGACCCTGAGGATTTGGAACTGATCTCACGGATCATATCTGAATGAATCCGTGAAATCAGACGTCAGACAACAGAAATCAGATGTCAGATACCAGACGTTAGACGTTAGCAAGAAAAAATATTCCTTGGATCATTATCACCATTTCATCTAATTTCTTGCTGGCATCTGACGTCTGTCGTCTGTCATCTTCCTGAAAGCGGCAACCTTTTTCCCTCTCATGCGTCTAAATAAACAGAAGAGCCTGGAGAACGGCTATGAAAAAGCTGCTTTTTTTGATCTTGTTGCTGCTGCTGCATTTGAGCAGGTAGAAATCGTCCCGGGATGACGGTTCACCCCCGGCTGGATCGATCATCCATGTCTTCTTTCGCTGAATAAAAACCGGTCACAGACAGTCACTTGCGGTTTCCCCGATCTGCGCATTGCGCGCGCTATCATTATTCATTACAATATCCCCGCCCGGGAGGGGCAGCCATGAAAAAAATACTGGTGTTGATCATCATCGCCGCGGCGGGGTATTTTGCCTATCAAAACTTCATCGTGGGGAAGCAAAGCGAGGAAACGGGGCAGGTCCGGGCCCTGGCCGGAGACTTCGCCGCCATCAAGCAGCAGCTGGCCCAGGCCGAGCGCTCGGCAGGGGCGACCGGCATGGACACGACCAGCGAGGCGAACAGCGCCATGGGCGCGGCCGAAGCCCTGCTGAAGACGCTGCAGGAGCTCCAAGGCGGGCTGGGCGAAGAAGAAGCGCTGCAGGAGGCGGAGGAGCTGGAGGCGGAGATCAGGGCCTTTCTGAACAGGGAATAACCAAAAGAAGAGAGAGGGAAGAGAAAGTGGGAAAGAAAATTTCCCGAATTTTCCCTGAAATTCCTGCCATAGGTTTTTCACTCTGTCTTCCCTTTGCCTTCCCTCGCTCCTCCCTCTCTCTTCACTTGACCGCTATTGCATTTTGTTCCTGAACGAGGTTACAATATCCATCGTCCGCAGCCCCCGATCAAGGAGGAAATATGGAAAAAAAGAAAAAAGGCTATAACAGGAGAGAATTCATTTTTACGACCGCCGCCGGCGCCGCCGCCGGCCTGCTGGCGAAGACGCCGCTCGGCGCCCAGAAAGCCCCGGAACCGGGAAAAGCCGCTGAACCCGGAAAGAGCCCCATCACCCGCGTGCTGGGCAAGACCGGCATCCGCGTTCCCATCGTTTCCATGGGCGTGATGAACGCCGATAACCCCGCCCTGGTCAGGCGCTCCTTCGAGATGGGCATCCGCCACTTCGATACCGCCTGGGGCTACCAGAAGGGACGCAACGAGGAGATGGTCGGCAGCGTGTTCAAGGAATTGAAAGCGCGCGACCAGGTCGTCATCGCCACCAAGGTGCCGCCGGGCCGGCCCGAGATGATGGACCAGATGGGAGACAAGCTGGTCGAGGAGGAGTTCCTGGCCCGCTTCGACCAGTCGCTGGCGCGGCTGCAGACCGACCATGTCGAGATACTCTACATCCACAACATCAGCGACCCAAAGATGCTCAGGCGCCCGGGGATCGTGGCGGCGGTCGAAAAGCTCAAGAAATCGAAAAAAGCGATTCATATCGGATTTTCCACCCATAAGAACATGGCCGAGTGCATCGAGGCCGCCGTGCCGCTGGGGGGGGTCGATGTCATCCTCACCTCGATCAATTATGCCATGGCCGACGACAAGCCGCTGCTGGAAGCCATGAAAAAGGCCGCCGCCGCCGGCATCGGGCTGGTGGCCATGAAGACCCAGTGCAAGCAGGCCTGGTCAAAGGAGAGCGGCGCCGCCGGAGCCGAATACCACGAGGGCGCCATCTGGCACGCCGCGCTGCTCAAATGGGCGCTGCGCCTGGACTTTGTGACCACCGCCATCCCCGGCTACACGACCTTCCAGCAGCTCGAGACCGACTGGCCTGTGGCCTTCAACCTGGAGTTCACCCCGGACGAGGCCAAGTTCCTCGCCTCCCCGGGGGTGCAGCTCGCCCTGGGTGGTGTATGCCGCCAATGCGGCGGCTGCGCCGGCTCCTGCCCGCGGGGGGTCGACGTCCCGGCGCTGGTCCGCGCCCACATGTATGCCGCCGATTATGGCAATTTCATGGAGATGCGCCGCGCCCTGGACGAGATCCCCTCCAACCGGGGGCTGCAGGCCTGCGTCGACTGCGGGGAATGCACGGCGAACTGCGTTCGCGGCGTGCAGATCGCCCGCCGCCTGGGAGAGCTGCAGGCTATTTTCGCCTGAGCCCTTGCAGGGCGGCGATGGCCGGGCCGAACTCTGGGAAAAGGACCTTCTCCTCGGTGATGATGGCCGTGATCAATCCCGCTGGAGTGACATCAAAGGCGGGATTGTAAACAGTGGTCTGCGGCCGGGCCGTGGCCTGGCCGCGGAAATTCGTCACTTCCGACTTGTCCCGCTCCTCGATGGGAATGCCCGCGCCGTCGGCGGTTTCGTGATCGATGGTGGAAAGGGGAGCGGCGACATAGAAGGGGATGCCGTGGTACCTGGCCAGCACGGCCAGCGAATACGTGCCGATCTTGTTGGCCGTGTCGCCGTTGGCGGCGACGCGGTCGGCGCCGACGATCACCGCCTGCGCCATGCCTTTATTCATGACCAGGCCGGCCATGCTGTCGGTGACCAGGGTGACGGGGATGCCGTCCTCCTGGAGCTCCCAGACGGTCAACCGCGCCCCCTGCAGGTAGGGACGGGTCTCGCCGGCGATGACCCTGATCTTCTTGCCGCTCTCGACGGCGGCTCGCACCACCCCCAGGGCGGTGCCGTAGCCGGCGGTGGCCAGGGCGCCGGCATTGCAATGCGTGAGCACCGTGTCGCCGTCGCGAAGCAAATCGCTGCCGTTGCGGCCGATGGCGCGGTTGATCTCAAAATCCGCCCGGTCCAAGGCCTCGGCGGCGGCGAGCAGCTCGCGGCACAGGCGCGAATGGTCGCCCCGATGCTCCGTATAGACATCCTCCATGCGCGCCGCGGCCCAGAAAAGATTCACGGCGGTGGGGCGGGTCGACGTGATGGCCGCGCTGACGGCCTTGAAGCTCCTGTCCAGGAACCCCGGCTGATCGAGCCCGGGGCTGCCCTTCAGCTCGGCCATGCCCAGGGCAATGCCGTACGCGGCGGCGATGCCGATGGCCGGGGCGCCGCGGATGACCATGTCCCTGATGGCGCCGGCCACCTCCAGGTGGCTGCGCATGGCGATGAATTTCGTTTCCGCCGGCAGCAGGCGCTGGTCGAGCATGACCACGGCGCCGTCTTTCCACTCTATGACCGGATGCATGGGATTTCTCCTTGGTTATCGGGCGTCCATATTATATTGGATAAGGGATGAAGTAACAAGAGAATTGGATGCAGGCATGAGCGGAAAACCCTTGCCGCCCCTGCGCAAAGCAAAATTCAAATAATTGAACGGCCGAAACATCTGTGCGGCAAAATATCATGACGGCTTGTTTTTTAGCCTGGATTATGGTAATTTATCCAGGTGATATTTTTCATGACGGTAAATCCCATTACAAATGGAAAACGTCGGCTTGGCAAACCAATCAGATAAATTTTTCCGTCTAATAAGCACGGGATATGACAAGCAAGGGAGGATCGCATGAGGAAACTTAGTACGGTTGTGCTGATCATCGCGTTGAGCGCGGTTTTTTCCTGGGCGCAGAACCTGGAGAACGCCGGCATTGACTACACCACTGCGCTGCAGAAAAAGCCCGGCGCGGAGCGCATCGCCGCCTTTGAAACGTATACGAAGAATTACCCTGATCCGGCCCAGAACGTCTTCACCAAGCTGGCCTACTACTGGCTGACGGTGGACAACTACAATACCAAGCAATACGACAAGGCCATCCGCAACGGCGAAAAAGCCGTCCAGCTGGGCGGCATGGAAGCCAAGCTCGAGGCCGGCGTCTACCTGATCCTCGGCAGCTCCTACGGCGCCAGCAACAACAAGGACAAGGCGCTGACCTGGGCCGACAAGGCCGCCTCCTTCGCCCAGAAGCACGGCATCGGCGACATTGCCAAGCAGGCCAACGCCCTGAAGAACGAGCTGAGCGGCGCCCCGCGCCAGCCGGCCAAGCCGCTGACCAGCCTGGAGAAGATCGGCCAGCTGTACACGGCGAAGAAGTACGGCGAAGCCATCGACATGTACAACTCCTTCGGCCAGAACGACAAGAACGACGAGAAGATCTTCGAGATCTATGCCCGCAGCATGATGAAGGCCGGCCGGATGGACGCGGCCCTCAAGGAGTTCTCCGACGCTTACGCCAAGACGCGCAAGGCCATCAATGCCGAGCGCCTGGGCAACATCTACCTGGCCAAGGCCGAGAAGGAAAAGAAATTCCTCGACAACGCCATCAACTACCAGATCGAGGCCGGGCTGCTCTACCAGAAGGAAAAGAACTCCAGCCGCCAGGCCGCATTGCTGAAGAACGCCAAGTACTGGCTGTACGAGAAATACAACTACAACGCCAAGATCAGCAAGTACAACGCTTCGGTCAAGCCCGTCAAGCCGGCCCCCAGCAACGACAAGGCGATCAAGGAGCTGCAGTACAAGTACGACAAGCTCGACCGCGAGCTGCAGCGCAAGTATGTCGACATCGAGATGCCGGGCTATGAACAGGACAAGCTGGACGCCATCCAGGCCGAGATCGACAAGCTGAAGAAGGGCGGCGACCAGCCGGCCAACGATCCCAATGCCGCCCTGGCCCAGGAACTGAAGAAGGAAGAGGCGCGCATCGAGGCCGAGTTCGCGGCGCTGACCGGCGAGGCCAGGAAGAAACTAGGACTTTAGGTTCTAAAGGGACTTCTCGGCGTACGGCAGACGGCGTACGGCGTACGGGAAGAAACAGACATTACAGGGCGGTTCTCAGAGCCGCCCTTTTTTTTATCCTGTGGATTTCAAATCAGCGACCGTTGCTGATGATCAATGGTTTGAAAAGAGAAATGAGCGAATGGCCGCGGTTCAAGGTCGCTGCCAGTGTTTCTCCCTTCTACCGTCAGCCATACGCCCTACGCCTTACGCCGAGTTCAGATCAATCCTGGACCAACGAGATGTCCAGCTCTTCGACTTTGATCCTGCTCAGGCTCCACAGCGCCTTGGCATGGAAATAAAAGACCACGAACAGCCCGTAAAAGAAGACATTCGGCCCGGGCAGCAGGGCCATGAACGCCGTGATGGGCATGAGCAGCAGCTCAAGGACGACATAGAACAGGCGCCGGGTGCGCTTGCGCCTCATCCAGTCGGCCAGCAGCGCCCGGACCTCGGCGAGGGACATGCCGGCGCCGCCGCGCACTTCGACGCGATACAGGGACAGGTGGCCCAGCAGCCGCTGTTTCGACAGGTAGTGCAGGATGCCGGGCGCGTATTTCCTCAGCACGGCGATGCCCTTGTTCACCAGCCTGTTTTTCGAGCTCAGCTCGGGAATATCCGAGATCTCGACCTGGTTCCTGCCGCCTGGCGAGAGCGTAATGGTGATCGTGTCCATTTCCAGGCTATTATAGCCGATGGGACGGACAATAAAAAGATGTCAGATGTTAGATGTCAGATGTTAGATGTTAGACGTTAGATGTTAGACGTTAGACGTTAGTGAAGAGAAAAAAATGCTATTTCTCTTTTCTTGCTAACATCTAACGTCTGACGTCTAACGTCTTCTGCTCTTACTTCTTCCAGCCCCTGGCAATAAGGAACACTCCGAAGACGATCAATATCGAGGGCCAGAAGAAATGGCGCATGTAGTGGCGGATCGAGATGTAGAACGGGCTGAAGATCGGCAGGTTGTGCAGCAGGAAAAGGCCGCCGATGACGATGAGCGCGATGCCCAGGAACAGGGGCACGGAGTCGCCGCTGCTCTGGCGCGGGGATTCAACGGCCGACTGGGCTGAAATGTTCGAAGCGGCGGGAGTTGCCTCTTTGTTCTGGCCGACCGCCGTTTCCAGGGGCTCGTAGGGAATGACGATCAGGGCGATGATATAGGCCAGGATCGCGGAGCCGCCCACGAAGAAAAGGGCCACGGCGATCAGGCGGACGATGACCGGGTCGATCTCGAAGTATTCGGCGATACCGCCGCAGACGCCGCCGAGCATGCGGTTTTTCCGGCTTCTATACAGTCTTTTCATCTTGTCCTCCTTGAGGGCCTTGCCCTTAGATAATAGAAACGAAAAATAAGTGAAAAAGTTCTCTGGATTGGCGTCGGGCTTAAGGTGTAAGGCGTAAGGTGGCGGTTCTGCCCTACGCCTTACGCCCTACACCTTTTGCCGAGTATTTGTGAGATCTTTGTTGACAGATGCCCTAATTCATATTACTATTACTAAGGCGAACAAAAGGCGAACAAATGGCGAACAAATGGTGACCAGGAAGCAAAAGCTCATTTTGGACAAGATCAGGGAATTCCGGCGTCGCAACGGCTATTTTCCCACCATGCGCGAGCTCGCCGCCGCTGCCGGCCTCTCCTCGCCGGCGACCGTCCAGGCCTATCTCGAGCGCATGCGCGGTCGCGGGGCGCTGGTCAAAAGGGGCCGGGCCTGGGAACTGCCCGAGTCTCAAGACCGGCGCCCCCCTGGGGGACGGGTCGTGCCGCTGGTGGGCGTGGTGCCGGCCGGCCCGGCGCTGGAAATGTTCGCCGAGCTGGGCGACGAGGTGGTCCTGCCCGAGTGGCTGGCGGAAAAGGGGGGCGACATCGTCGCTTTCCGCGTCCAGGGCCAGAGCATGAAGGACGCCTATATCCAGGACGGCGACCTGGTCCTGATCCGGCGCAGCGAGAAGGCCGATCCCGGCCAGATGGTGGTGGCGCGCCTGGGCGACGGCTCGATCACCCTCAAGCGCCTGAAGCGCGACCGCGACGCCTATGTCCTGGTCCCGGAAAACCCCGAATACGCCCCCATCACCGCCCCATTCCAGCTGGTGGGCAAGGTGGTGGGCGTGATGCGCAAATACCGGTGAAAACGCCGTCGGTGCTGCACCTGGACATCGACGCCTTCTTCGCGGCGGTGGAGGAGGCGCTGGAGCCGGCGCTGCGGGGCCGGCCGCTGGTTGTCGGCGGCCTGGCCCACGAGCGCGGGGTGGTCTGCACCGCCTCCTACGCCGCCCGGCGCTACGGGGTGCACTCGGGCATGGCCCTGCGCACCGCGGCCAAAAAATGCCCGCAGGCCGTCTTCCGCCGCGGCCGCTTCCACCTCTACAGCCGCATTTCCGGACAGTTCTTCGCCAGCCTGCGCCGCTTCTCGCCGCGGGTCGAGGAGGTCTCGGTCGACGAGGCCTACGTCGACCTGGCCGGCAGCCGCTACCTGTCGTCCTCGGTCTACGACCTGGCCGCCCGCGTCAAGGCGGCGGCGGAGCGCGAGACCGGGCTGAAGATATCGGCGGGGCTGGGCTGCACGCGCCTGGGCGCCAAGCTGGCCTGCGAGGCGGCCAAGCCGGGCGGCCTTTTCTGGCTGCACGACGAGGAGGAATTCATGTCGCAGCTGACGCTGGACAAGATACCCGGCGTCGGGCCGCAGACCCATTTCGTTCTCCAGGGCCTGGGCGTGCGCCGCGGCCGCGAGCTGAAGATCAAGTACCCGGCCATGTGGCGCAAGGTCTTCGCCGGGCAATATGCCGGCGGCATGGAGCGCGGGCTGCCGGCGCCGCTGAGCCGCAGCTTCAGCCGCGAGACCACCTTTCCCGAGGACATCCGCGAGCCGGGGCTGCTGCATTCGCACCTGGCCTACCTGCTGGACCGGCTGGCCGTGCAGCTGCTGCGCGAGAAGCTGTTCGCCGGCCGCGTCGAGGTCAAGGCGCGCTTCAGCGATTTTTCCACCTTCACGCAGCGCGCCGGCCTGCCCTTTCCCACCTATTCCTATTTCCACCTCTGGCAAAGCGCCCAGCCGCTCCTGCGCTCGCTGCTGGGCAAGAAAGATCTGCCGCTGCGCCTGGTCGGCGCCAAGGTGGAGGACCTGCAGGCCGGCCGCGACATCCTGCCCTTCTTCTCCCTGCGCGACGAGAAGATGACCGCCGCCATCGCCGGCGTCAAGGAGCGCTTCGGGTTCTCCTCATTGCGGAATGCGAGGTCAATGCTTTTGGAAGAGTTATACCCACTGGAAAGAGAAGGAATGGTATTGAAAACGGCGTCGCTGACCAAGTAGAAGAAAAAATACAAAGGCAAAAGGCAAAAGTAAAAAGGCAAAAGTGAAGAGAAGGGCCCTTAACGAAATAGGGAGCGAGATGGGAACGAAATAAGCGCGGGCGGGTCTGCCTGCCCCCGTCAGGGGGAGACCCGCCCCTACGTTAAGAACAGATTGTAGGGGAGGGTCTGTGACCCTCCCGGGATTTTGGTCCGCGCATGGGGAAATATGCG
>JALOLA010000109.1 GCA_025456205.1 Acidobacteriota bacterium
CCGCCCCGGCGACCAGACCTCCAGATACATCGACGGCGTGCTCTCCAAGCTGACCTTCATCGGCGCCATCTACCTGGTGCTGGTGGCCCTGCTGCCGGAGTTCCTGCTGACCGGCTTCAAGGTCGGCGCCCTGCCGTTCGTCGGCGACTTCCTGGAGGCCAACCTGCCGCGCTGGTTCTATGAGGGCTTCAACGTGCAGTTTTACTTCGGCGGCACATCGATCCTGATCGTGGTCGGCGTGGCCATGGATACCGTGCAGCAGATCGAGGCCCAGCTGACCATGCGCAACTACGATTCCTTCTCGCGCAAGGGGCGCATTCGCGGGCGGCGCGGATGAAGCGATTGATCCTTTTCGGCGCTCCCGGTTCCGGCAAGGGGACCATGGGGGAACTCATCCAGCGTGATTTCGGCTACGCCAGGATCTCCACCGGGGATATCCTGCGCGCCGAGATCGAGCTGGGCAGCGCCGACGGACTCAAGGCCAGGGCCTTCATGGCCTCGGGCGGGCTGGTGCCCGACGACCTGGTCGTCGAGCTGGTGCGCAAGCGCCTGCTCCGCGGCGACCTGGACGGCGGCTATGTCATGGACGGCTACCCGCGCACGCTGGCGCAGGCCGTGGCGCTCTCGGCCGTCGCCTGCAGCAGCGAGAAGGCGATCTTCATCGAGGTCAGCGAGAACGAGGCGGTGGACCGCCTGCTCTCGCGGCTCACCTGCCGCGAGTGCGGGGCCATCTACAACCTGAAGAACAAGCCGCCCCGGCGCGAGGGCGTATGCGATATCTGCGGCGGCAGCGTCGCGCGCCGCTCCGACGATACCGCGGAAGCGGTGCGCCGGCGCTTCCAGGTCTATGGCGAGCGCACCCTGCCCGTGATCGACTATTACGACAAGGCCGGCGTGCTGGTGCGCGTCGACGGCAGCGGCGACGCGGCCCGGGTCTACGACAGGCTCAAGGAGCGGGTCGCATGATCCTGCTGAAGACCGACAGCGAGCTTGAGCGCATGCGCGAGGCCAACCGCATCGTTGCCGTGGTGCTGGACGAGCTGCAGGCGAAGATCCGCCCCGGGGTCCATACCCTGGAGCTGGACCGCTGGGCCGAGGGCCGCATTACCGGGCTCAAGGGCCTGCCCGCCTTCAAGGGCTACGGCGGCCGCGGCGGCAGCAAGCCGTTCCCGGCCACGCTCTGCACTTCGGTCAACGAGGAAGTGGTGCACGGCATCCCCTCCGCTTCGCGCATGCTGCGCGAGGGGGACATCGTCGGCATCGACGTGGGCGTCCTTTTCGACGGCTACTACGGCGACGGCGCCCGCACCTACGCCGTGGGCAGCGTCACGCCCCAGGCCCGCGAGCTGATGGACGCCTGCCAAAAATCGCTGCAGCTGGGCATCGAGGCGGCCCGCCCCGGCAACCACCTGGGAGACATCGCCAAGGCCATCGATGGCTGCGTGCGCGCCGCGGGCTTTTCCGTCGTGCGCGACCTGTCGGGCCACGGCATCGGCAGCAGCCTGCACGAGGACCCGCAGGTGCTGAACTATTATGACGGCCGGCGCGGGCCCAGGCTGAAGAGCCGCATGACCCTGGCCATCGAGCCCATGATCAATGCCGGCAGCTGGGAAGTGCGCACCCTGGACGACGGCTGGACGGTCGTCACCTGCGACAGCAGCCTGTCCGCCCACTACGAGCACACGGTGGCCCTGACCGACGACGGCCCCGAGATCCTGACGAGGTGTTGATGGCCAACAAGGAAAAAGATGTCATCGAGGTCAAGGGCGTCATCCTCGAGTCCCTGCCCAACGCCATGTTCCTGGTGGAGCTGGATACGTCGCACCACCGCATCACCGCCCATCCCTCGGGCAAGATGCGCAAGAACAACATACGTATACTGCCCGGAGACAAGATCCTGCTCGAGATATCGCCGTACGATATCACCCGCGGCCGGATCATCTATAGATTCAAATAGGAGGAACAGATGAAAGTAAGAGCATCTGTCAAGAAGATCTGCAATAAATGCAAAGTGATCAAGCGCAAGGGCGTCGTGCGGGTTATCTGCAAGGACGCCAAGCACAAGCAAAGGCAAGGATAAGGAGGCAACGTGGCTAGAATCGCCGGTATCGAAATCCCCAATCACAAGCGGGTGGAAGTCGGCTTGACCTACATCTACGGCATCGGCCGTTCCAAGTCCAAGGCCATCCTGGAATACGTCAAGGTGGACTTGAACAAGAAGATCAAGGACCTGAGCCCGGAAGAGATCAACCGCATCCGCAAGCACATCGAATCGGAGGAAATGGTCGAGGGCGACCTGAAGAAGAAGGTCAACACCGATATCAAGCGCCTGATGGACATCAATTGCTACCGCGGCCGCCGTCACAAGAAAGGGCTGCCGGTCCGGGGCCAGCGCACCAAGACCAACGCCCGCACGCGCAAGGGTCCGCGCGGCTCGATGATCAAGAAGAAGAAATAAGGGAGGCAGCCGATGGCTCAAAGAAAAAGCAGCAGCAAGACCAAGAAGAAGGAACGGAAGGTCATCACCCACGGGGTGATGTTCATCCACTCGACCTTCAACAATACCATTATCACCATCACCGACCCCGACGGCAAGGTGCTGACCTGGGCCTCGGGCGGCATGGTCGGCTTCAAGGGCTCGCGCAAGTCCACGCCGTTCGCCGCCCAGCTGGCGGCCGAAAAGGCGCTGAAGGATGCCGAGAATTTCGGCCTGCGCTCCCTGGACGTCCGCGTCAAGGGCCCGGGCGCCGGCCGCGAGAGCGCCATCCGCTCCATCGGCAGCACGCCGCTGCAGGTGCGCTCCATCAAGGACGTCACGCCGATCCCGCACAACGGCTGCCGCCCTCCCAAGAAAAGACGCGTGTAAGGAGGAATCACAGTGGGAAAATATACCGGATCGATGTGTCGTTTGTGCCGCGTGGAGGGCAAGAAGCTCTTCCTGAAGGGGAGACGCTGCCTCAGCGATAGATGCGCCGTGGAGAAGAAGAACTATCCTCCCGGCATGAAGGGAGCCCGGGTCAACTTCCGCAAGTCGCACTACAAGAACCAGCTGCGCGAGAAGCAGAAGGTGAAGAGGTTCTACGGCGTGGGCGAGAAGCAGTTCCGCAACGTGTTCGCCGAAGCGGCCCAGAAGAAGGGCATCACCGGCGAGAACCTGCTGAAGACCCTGGAGATGCGCCTGGACAACGTGGTCTATCGGGTGAACTTCGCCTACTCGCGCAACCATGCCCGGCAGATGATCCGCCACGGCTTCTTCGCCGTCAACGGCAAGAGGGTGAACATCCCCTCCTTCATCGTCGCCCTGAACGACGTCATCTCGTTCCGCGAGAAGAAGCGTGCCGCCGAGAACGTCAAGGCCATGCTCGAGGACGTCAAGGGGCTGGTCGAGGTCCCCGGCTGGCTGCTCCTGGACGGGGCCAACTTCTCCGCCAAGGTCAATGCCCTGCCCACCCGTGACGACGTTTCCCTGAAGGAGATCGAAGAACGCCTCATCGTCGAGTTGTATTCGAAATAAGGAGGGAATCATGAACTTCAAGTACCAGCGACCCCGGAAGTTGGACATCGAGGAGCTGACGCCGAATTACGGCCGCTTCACCGCCGAGCCCTTCGAGCGGGGCTACGGTATGACCATCGGCATCGCCCTGCGCCGGGTCCTGCTTTCCCTCATCGAGGGCGCCGCCATCACCGCCATCCGCATCGACGGCGTGCTGCACGAGTTTTCCATCATCCCCGGCATCTACGAGGACGTGCTGAACATCATCCTCAACATGAAGACCGTTCCCCTGAAGCTGAACGGGGACGACACGAGGGTGGTGCGCATCGAGAAGACCGGGCCGGGAGAGATCCTCTCCGGGGACATCCTCACCGACAACAGCGTGGAGATCCTGGACAGGAACGTCCACCTGGCCTACATGGAAGAAGGCGCCAAGTTCCAGGCCGAGATG
>JALOLA010000012.1 GCA_025456205.1 Acidobacteriota bacterium
GATGAAGCAGAAGGACCTGTTCCAGAAGACCATGGTCTCCAACTACATCTTCTACAAGGACGGCATCTACGCCCACACCGTGCTCAACGACGAGGACCTGGACATCTACAAGCGCATCCTGGGCATCTTCTCCGAGCGCATCCACCCCTGCAGCCTGGTCGTCTACCTGCAGACGTCGTTCGCCGAGATGATGCAGCGCATCCACAAGCAGGGCAGCGAGTTCGAAAAGCGCGTGCCCAGCGAATACTGGCGGGAGATCTTCGAGGCCTACAATTATTATTTCTTCAACTACAAGCTGTCGCCGCTGCTGGTCGTCAACGTCGAGAAGATCGACTTCAACAGCCGCAAGGACATCGACGGCCTGATCCAGGAGATCAAGAACCACAAGAAGGGGAACAGTTATTATGCCCCAGCCTGACCTGGAGAAGAACACGGTCCTGACCCTGGGAAAGAAAAAGGCCCGGGGCGAGAAGATCACGGCGGTCACGGCCTATGACCATCCGACCGCCCGCCTGGCCTCGGAGGCCGGGATCGACCTGATCCTGGTCGGCGATTCCCTGGGCATGGTGCTGCAGGGGCATGCCAACACCCTCAAGGTGACCATCGACGAGATCGTCTATCACACCTCCCTGGTGGCCCGGGCCGAGCCGCGCTCGCTGGTGGTCAGCGACCTGCCCTACGGGTCGTTCCACGTCAGCGTCAGGCAAAGCGTGGAGAACGCCTGCCGCTGCGTCAAGGAAGGCGGCGCCGAGGCGGTCAAGCTGGAAGGCGGCCGCAAGCGCTTCAAGGTGATCGAGGCCCTGCTCGACGCCGAGGTGCCGGTGCTGGCCCACCTGGGGCTGACCCCGCAGTCGGTGCATGCGCTGGGCGGCTTCAAGGTGCAGGGCAAGCTGCGGGAAAAGGCGCGCGAGATCCATCGGGACGCCCTCGAACTGGAGAAGCTCGGCGTCTTCGCGGTCGTGCTCGAGTCCATCCCCCAGGAGCTGGCGCGAAAGATCAGCGCCGACCTGCGCATCCCCACCATCGGCATCGGGGCCGGCAGCGGCTGCGACGGCCAGATCCTGGTCTTCCACGACCTGGTGGGCTTCACCGACCTCTACATGCCCAAGTTCGTGCGCAAGTACGCCGACACCCGCTCCAGCTGGCTCAGCGCCCTGCAGCGCTATGTCAGCGACGTTCAGGACGGCAGCTTCCCCAGCGCCGCCGAAAGCTACCACCTGGGCCAGGACATCGACGAGTTCCTGAAATGAGGACCTGCCCGACCATCGCCAGCCTGGGCCGGGCCCTGTCCGCCGGCGCGGGCCGGAAGGTCGGCTTCGTCCCCACCATGGGCTTCCTGCACGAGGGACACCTCAGCCTGGTGCGCCGCTGCCGGAGCGAGAACGACGTGACGGTGGTCTCCATCTACGTCAACCCGTCCCAGTTCGGCCCCGCCGAGGACCTGGGGCGCTACCCGCGCGACCTGCGCCGCGATTCGGCCCTGCTGCGGCGCGAGGGGGTGGACGTGCTGTTCACTCCCGGCGACGGGGAAATGTACCCCGGGCCCTACCGCACCTGGGTCGATGTCCGCGGGCTGGACGACAAGCTCTGCGGACGCTCGCGGCCCGGCCACTTCCGCGGCGTGGCCACCATCGTGCTCAAGCTCTTCAACCTGGTGCGGCCGCAGCGCGCCTATTTCGGCCAGAAGGACGCCCAGCAGGCGATCATCCTGCGCCAGATGGCGCGCGACCTGCACCTGGGCGTGCAGCTGCGCGTGCTGCCCATCGTCCGCGCCGCCGACGGCCTGGCCCTTTCTTCGCGCAATGTCTGCCTGTCCACCGCGGATCGGCGGGCGGCCCTGGCCCTGCCGCGCTCCCTGCAGCGCGCCGCCGCCATGATCCGCGCCGGCGCGACCGCCAGCAGTGACGTGCGCGCGGCCATGGTCGGGGAGATCGCCCGCGAGCCCTTGCTCGAGGTCGATTATATCGCCATCGTCCGCCTGCGCGACCTCGAGGAAACCGATGTCATCGCTGCGGGCGATACGCTCATCGCCGTCGCGCTGCGGGCAGGCAAGACCCGGCTCATCGACAATCTGCTTCTAGGAGAACTGTCATGCTGATCCCATACCTGATCGCCAAGATTCACCGGGCCATTGTCACCGGCGCCGACCTGCACTACGAGGGCAGCATCGCCATCGACGAGGAGATCATGGAAAAGGCCGGCCTGCGCGTATTCCAGAAGGTCGACGTCTACAACGTGAACAACGGCGCGCGCTGGTCCACCTACGTCCTGCCCTGGCCGCGGGCGTCGCGGGGCATCGTCGTTAACGGCGCCGCCGCCCGCCTGGTGCATCCCGGCGACATGATCATCATCGCCGCCTATGCCCTGCTCGACGAGAAGGAATTGAATTCGCTGAGCGCCGTCATCCTCAACATGGGGCCGGACAACGAGATCGAGAAGATCACCCACACGAAGCTGTAAGGACCGCGGCCGCCTCCGCGCGAAGGAACCACCATGAAGAAAGTCCTCGGTTTGGGCAACGCCCTGGTCGACATCCTGGTCCGCGTCGACGAGAGCCTGCTGCATCGCCTCGATCTTCCCAAGAGCTGCATGACCCTGGTGAGCGCCGGCCAGGTCAACGCCATCCTGCAGAAGCTCGACGGGCTGCTGCTGCAGGAAACATGCGGCGGCTCGGCGGCCAACACCATCAGCGGCCTGGCGCGCCTGGGGATCCCCACCGGCTATATCGGCAAGATCGGCCACGATCCCTACGGCGAGTTCTTCGCCGGCGAGATGAAGCGCCATGGCACCGAGGCGCGCATGTTCTTCGGCACCTCGCAGACGGGGCGGGCGCTGGGCCTGATCACTCCCGACTCCGAGCGCACCTTCGCCACCTTTCTGGGGGCAGCGGTGGAACTCGACGCCCTGGACCTTTCCCCGGAGCTTTTCCGCGGCTGCGATTATTTCCATATCGAAGGCTACATGGTCCAGAACCACGCCCTGACCCGGGAGGCCCTGCGCCTGGCCAAGGAGGCCGGGCTCGAGGTTTCGCTGGACCTGGCCAGTCACAATGTGGTGCGCGAGAACCTCGATTTCCTGCGCGAGATGGTCGGCCGCTATGTCGACATCGTGTTCGCCAACGAGGACGAGTCGATGGCCTTCAGCGGCTGCCATTCGCCCGCCGATGCCCTGGTCACCATCTCCCCGCAATGCCGCATTGCCGTGGTCAAGCTCGGCAAGAAGGGATCGTTGGTCAGGCAGCGTGACGAGGAGCACCAGGTCGGATGCATCGAAGCCCGGGCCATCGACACCACCGGCGCCGGCGACCTCTATGCCGCCGGCTTCCTTTACGGACTGATCCACGGCTACTCCCTGGCCATCTGCGGCCGGATCGGTTCCCTGCTCTCGGGAAAGGTAGTGGAAGTGGTGGGCGCCAAGCTGGATGAGGCGCATTGGCTCGAGGTCGAAGCCGCCCTGCCGGGGATAATTTCCTGAACTTTAATGGCCCCAGCCTTGCTGGGGATGGGGGTTGAGTTGAAAAAAAGGAAAGAAATTGCCGGATTCCTGGAAGGCAACATGACACTCACCCCCCCGCCCCCTCTCTTCAAAAGAGAGGGGGAGATGGGTCCAATTTTCATGCGCCTCCTTCTCTTCACAAGAGAAGGGGGATGGGGGTTGAGTTGAAAAACAGAAATGAAACCGCCGCGGCCATGGTGGCCGGAAAATGGAACTGCGCCCAGGCGGTACTAGGCGTATTCTGCGACGATCTGGGGCTCCACCGGGAGACCGCCATGAAAATCGCCTCGGGCTTCGGCGCCGGCATGGCACACCGCCAGGAGGTATGCGGAGCCGTCAGCGGCGCCATCATGGCCATCGGGCTGAAGCACGGCCAGGCCCGCGAGGACGAGAAGGATGCCAAGGAAAAGGCGTATCGGCTGAGCCGGGAGCTGCTGGACCGCTTCCAGGCGGAATTCGGCTCCTGCCTGTGCCGGGAACTGCTCCCGGGCATCGACCTGGGCACAGCGGCCGGTCATCAGCGCTACAAAGCGGAAAGTTGTTCGGAAAAAGTATGCCAACCCTGCGTGCGCTTCGCCGTGCGCATTCTAGAGGAAATCCTGTAAAAGCGGACCCGCACTGGGGAGGACAGGCATGAAAGCAACAGCGCGGCTGAAACCATTCGCCGGGATTCTGCGTTCTAATGAATGTTACAATAATAAAGGAGGATACCCATGCCAAAAAAAACCAAGGGCCTGATCATGGCCTGCGCGGCGGTCTTGATGGCCGTTGCCCCAGTGTTTTCCGCCACCACGGGCGATATTCCCCTGATCCCCCGTGATATTCTTTTCGGCAACCCGGTCAAGGCCTCGCCGCGCCTCTCGCCCTGCGGCATGCGCCTGGCCTACCTGGCGCCGTCGGACAAAGGCGTGCTCAATGTCTGGGTGCGCACCATCGGCAAGGAAGACGACGCCCAGGTGACCAACGACACCCACCGCGGCATCCGCATCCACTTCTGGGCCGAGGACGGCAAGCGCCTCTTCTACCTCCAGGACCTGGGCGGCGACGAGAACTTCCATGTGTACTCGGTCGACCTGGCAACGAAGGTCGTGCGCGACCTGACGCCTTTTCAGGGC
The DNA here is from genome assembly GCA_025456205.1 of Acidobacteriota bacterium. GTDB lineage: Bacteria > Acidobacteriota > Aminicenantia > UBA2199 > UBA2199 > UBA2199. The sequence continues at coordinate 4,611 of JALOLA010000012.1, forward strand.
GTGCGTGCCAGCAACATCATGCTGGACAAGAAGTTCCCCGGCCAGATGCTGGTGGGGCTCAACCTGCGCGACCGCCGCGTCTTCGACATGTACCGCGTCGACCTGAACAGCGGCGCCATCACCCTGGACACCGAGAACCCGGGAGATGTGCTGGGCTGGGTCACCGACCCCGACTTCCAGATCCGTGCCTGCCAGGCGCAAAATCCCCAAGACGCCTCGAACATCACGCGCGTGCGCGACAGCCGCGACGCCCCCTGGCGCGACCTGGTCATCCTGCCCTTCGGCGAGAACGGCGGCGTCATCGACTTCTGCGCCGACGGCAAGTCGCTCTACTTCCAGACATCGATCGGGGCCGACACGGCGCGCCTGGTGCGCATCGATGCCGTTACGGGCAAGGAGCTCGAGACCATCGCCCGCGACCCGAAATCCGACCTCGCCGGCGCCTTCGTGCATCCCGACACGAAAAAAGTGCAGGCCGTGGCCTTCAGCTACCTAAAGAACGAGTGGCGGGTGCTGGATCCCTCGATCAAGGAGGATTTTGCCGCACTGGCCAAGCTCGGCCGTGGCGAGTTCTACCCCGGCGGCCGCGACCGCGCCGACACGAAGTGGCTGGTCACCTATCAGGTCGACGATGGCCCGGTGGCCTGGTACGCCTATGACCGCGCCAGCAAAAAGGCCGAGTTGCTCTTCTTCAACCAGCCCGACCTGGCCAAGTACAAGCTGGCCAGGATGGAACCGGTGGTCATCAAGGCCCGTGACGGCTTCCAGTTGGTAAGCTACCTGACCCTGCCGGTCGGTTCGCAGGGCAAGAATCTGCCGCTGGTGCTCAATGTCCACGGCGGGCCCTGGGCACGCGACGGCTGGGGCTACGATCCCGAGGCGCAGTGGCTCGCCAATCGCGGCTATGCCACCCTGCAGGTCAACTTCCGCGGCTCCACCGGCTTCGGCAAGAAGTTCCTCAACGCCGGCAACGGCCAGTGGGGGGTGGGCACGATGCAGCATGACCTGACCGATGCCGTGCGCTGGGCCATCAAGCAGGGGATCGCCGACCCGAAGCGCGTCTGTATCTACGGCGGCTCCTACGGCGGCTATGCCACCCTGGCCGGCCTGGTGTTCACTCCCGAGCTCTATTCCTGCGGCGTCGATATCGTCGGCCCATCCAACATCAAGACCCTGATGGCGTCGATCCCCCCCTACTGGGCGCCCATGAAAAAGCAGATGATCCTGCGCATCGGCGACATCGAGAATGACGAGGCCTTCAACAAGAAGATCTCGCCCCTGTTCCACGCCGACAATATCCGCGTGCCGCTGATCGTGGCCCAGGGGGCCAATGACCCGCGCGTCAACATCCGCGAGGCCGACCAGATCGTCAAGGCCATGCGCGACAAGAACCTGCCGGTGACCTACGTGGTCTACACCGACGAGGGGCACGGCTTTGCCAGGCCCAACAACCGCCTCGATTTCTACGGCCGCGTCGACGAGTTCCTGGCCAAGCACCTGGGCGGCCGCTCCGAGCCCTGGCAGAAGATCGAGGGCACGTCGGCCGAGGTGCGCTGAGTTAGGCGGTCCTTTCTGCGATCTGTAGGGATAGAAAAAAGGCGGGGCGCGCGAAACGCGCCCCGCCTTTTTATTTGGGGGGAAGGGGAGGGATATTACTGGCCTAGAATTTCCTGGACCAGCTTCTCGGCGCCGTAGATCTTCTTCATGGCCTCGATCATGGCCGCGCTGTGCACCGAGACGGTGCGGTTGGCCGTGTCGTCGTAGAAAAAGCGGCCGACGAAACTCTCGACATTGCCGTCGAAGACCAGCCCGACCACTTCGCCGGCAGCGTTGACCACGGGCGAACCCGAGTTGCCGCCGATGATGTCGCCGGTGCAGACGAAGTTCAGCGGCGTGGCCAGGTCCAGCTTGTCCCTGGCATCGGCAACGCGCTGGGGCAGGTGGAAGGGGGATTTGTTGTCGAAGCTGGCGGCCCGGTCATACAGGCCGTAGAACGTGGTCTTGTATGGAGCCAGTGTGCCGTTCATGGGATAGCCCTTGACCGCGCCGTAGGAGATGCGCAGGGTGAAGGTGGCGTCGGGGTAGGCGTTCTTGCCGTAGGCGGCAAAACGGGCCTGGCCGATCTTCTCGCCGGCCGGGCGGGTGATGCTCTCGATGTTGTCTTCCTGCCATTTCCTCATCTCGCGCACCAGCGGATCGAGCTTGCGGGCCAGGACGATGAAGCTGTCGGTGGACTTGGCCACGGCGGCTTCGCCGCCTTCGACCAGCTGCCTGCGCACGGCCGGGTCGGCCAGCTGGGTGCCGGCCAGCAGAACCTTGACAGCTTCCTCGGGCGTCTTGCCGTCGAGGCAAGCCTTGACGTAGGGGTCATCGGCGCCGAGCTCCTCCAGCATCAGCTGCAGGGAGTCGACGGCGATCGCCTCTTCCATGCCCGGATAGATGGGCGCCGGGGAGAAGAGGCGGAAGCGCAGCGAATCGAGTTCAGCCGTGTGATAGCCATCCAGGCGCTTGCCGTCGGGCTTCTGCAGCTCGGCCACCAGCTGCACGATCTGCAGCGCGATGCCGCCCAGGCGCAGGCCCGGAACACGGCGATAGGAGAGCTCCTTGATGCGCGGCTTCATCTTCTCGATGGCGCCGGCGATCTGCTCCCAGGCGCCGGCGTATTCTGCCTGCCACTGGGGGTTGGCGTCGATCATCTTGCGGAACTCAGCCTCGGCGGCGGCCTTCTTTTCCATGAAGCCGGGGGCCTTCATGCCGTCATATTCGCCGCCCGAGGCCTTCAGGCCGTTCTCGATGCCGAAGATCATGCCCGCGGCCTGGCGTGCTTCTTCCGGCCCCTTGGCGGCATACTTTTTTGCCACGGCGAGCATGCGCTTCATGGATTTCAAACGGGTGGGGTAGGCGTACTCACGCTGGAACTGCAGCTGGGCCAGGGTCAGCAGGCGGTTGGTCGAGCCCGGGTGGCCGGGAATAAAGACCAGCTCGCCTTCGGCGGCGCCGGCGGCGCTCCACTTCAGGTAATGCGCGGCCTTGACCGGCTTGCCTTTCTCATAGGCGCGGAACAGGGCCATGTCCAGGTCGTGGCGCGGGTAGGTGAAATTGTCGGGGTCGCCGCCGTAGAACGCGGCCTGCTGCTCGGGGGCAAAGACCAGTTTGACCTCGGTGTATTTCTTGTAGCGATAGAGCCAGTACTCGCCGCCCTGGTACAGGGAGACCACGTCGGAGCGCAGCCCGGTTTTCTTCAGGCTCAGGCGCTCGATCCCGGCGATGGCGGCCTTCTTGGCCTCCAGGGCCTTGACCGGGTCCATGCCCTTCCTGACCGCGGCCAGCACCCTGGCGGTGACGTTCTCCATGGAAATGAGGACGTTCAATTCCAGGTCGGGGCAGGGGAGCTCTTCGGCGGCCGTCGCCGCATAAAAGCCGTCATTGACGTAGTTCTTCTGCGGCGTGGAGACCTTCTGCAGCTGGCCGAGGGCCACGTGGTGGTTGGTCAGCACCAGCCCGTTGGGGCTGACGAAAGAGCCCGAACCCCCGTCGCCGACGCGCACCGAGGCGAGGCGGATGTGCTCCAGCCAGGCCGCTGTGGGCTCGAAGCCGTACTTTTCCTTGAGCTGCTGCAGGGGCATGTTGTCCAGCGTCCACATGCCTTCGTCGGCAGGGAGCGCACCCGTCAAGAGCATGATGGCGGCGGCCGCGAACAGGAAAATCCCCGGCAGCCTTCTTCCTTTGATTTTTTTCACCAGTAACCTCCTATTGATTTCGCACTTTATGATACGGGATCGCTCCCGCAATAGTTCAAATTACTGAAGGTTCGCTTCAGAAGAAAAACAACTCTGCGATCGGCTTCGTTGAGGTCGAACTATGGAGCCAGGCGGAATCGAACCGCCATCTCAACCTTGCGAAGGTCGCGTTCTACCATTAAACCATGGCCCCGATCGGTCGTTGGGAGGCCAATATACCATTAAGAAGGGCTGGCTGTCAATGAAGAGAAGGCAAAGGGAAGAGAGAGGGAAAGGCAGAGGGAAAACAGAGTGAGACAGAAATCTCGAAGGGTTTTTTCACTCTCTCTTCCCTTTTTCTTCTCTTACTCTTCCCTCTCTCTTCCCTTTTTTTCTCCGGGATTGACCAGTTTGGCGATCAGGATGCTCAGGAGATACAGCAATATCATGGGCACGGCGAACAGCGTCTGGGTGATCATGTCCGGCGTCGGGGTGATGACGGCCGCCAGGACGAAAATGGCCACCACCGCGTACTTGAAATAGCGCACCAGGAAGCGGGCGCTGACGATGCGCAGCCGGGCCAGCAGGAAAACCAGCACGGGCAGCTCGAAGATCGCCGCGATGCCGAAAAGGACGCGGAAAGCCAGGGAAAAATAGTCGTTGATGGTGATGATGGCCGTGAAGTCCTTGCCGATGTTGAGGAAGAACTTGCAGGCCAGCGGGAAGACCACGAAATAGCCGAAGGCGCCGCCGAGAAGGAAAAAGAACGTGGTGGCAAAAACAAAGGGGATCACCCATTTCTTTTCCTTGGCGAAGAGCGCGGGGGAAATGAAGAGCCAAAGCTGGTAAAAAATGAAGGGCGAGGCGGCGAACAGGGAGGCGATGAAGGCCACCTTGATGTACATCATGAACGGCTCGGCCAGCGAAGTGTAGGCCAGCTTCTTCTCGCCCGTGGGCAGCACCGGCAGGTACTTCAGCACCGGCAGCGAAAGCCAGTAGTACAGCTTGTCGACGAAGCGCCAGGAGGCGACGAAAAAAACGAGGATGAAACCGAACGAATAGAGGATACGCTTGCGCAGCTCTCCCAGATGTTCGAAGAACGACATTTCATTCGCCTTTTTTTTCATCTTCCTTCCCTGCGTCGGTCTTTTCCGGCTTGTCGATGTCGCCGTAGATGTCCAATGCGTTCTTCATGTCATTGCTGATCCGCTGTCTGATGTTCAGGGCGTCCTTCACGTCCTTGCCCAGCCCGCCGGTGATGTCCAGGGCGTCCTTCACGTCCTTGCCGAGTTCGCCGGTGATGTTCAGGGCGTCGCGGACGTCCTGGCCGATCTCCTTGAAGTGCCCGGCCATCCCTTCCTTGTAGATCTCGTCCTCGATCGCCGACTTGGCCTGGTCGACGGTCGAGCGGAATTCACGCAGCGCCTTGCCCAGCAGCTTGGCGAACTCCGGCAGCTTCTTTGGCCCGAAGACCAGCAGCACGACGATGAAGACCAGGATGAGTTCCGGGAAGCCTATTGATCCGAACATGGTTGTTGCCTCTTCATGGGTGCTCCGGGATCTTGACGCGGTCCTTGCCGCAGATCAGCTGCAGGTGGCCGTCGCGCACCGCCGCGGCCAGGTCGGCGAACAGCTCCTGCCCGGCGCCGGCGAAGGGCACCGGGCCAGGGCGGATGCCGATGACCAGGTTGCGGCCGTTGTGCTTGGCCAGGTAGAGGGCATTGTCGGCCATGGAAACCACCTGCTGCCAGCTCAGCTTTTCCTGGTCGCCGCTGAGGAAGGGATAATGGCAGAAGCCGATGCTCACCGTCTTCTTGATGTGCTGCCCGCCGGGCATCTGAAAGGCCGCCTTCTCGATCCCCTGGCGGACGCGCTCGGCGAGCTGAAGGGCATCGGCCTGGCTCGCCTGGCGGGTGATGATCATGAACTCCTCGCCGCCCCAGCGCACCACCGTGTCGGACTGGCGCATCATTGCCTGCAGCCGGCTGGCGATCTCGATGATCACGGCGTCGCCGGCCTCGTGGCCGTGCAGGTCGTTGACTTTCTTGAAATGATCGACGTCGAGCATGAACACGCCCAGGGCGGCCGCCTTTTCGTCAAAGGGCTTCTTGCCGCTGCGCACGTTGTGCAGCTCGCGCTGGATGATGCTCGTGTCTTCGCGGATCGTCTCGTCCAGGAAGCGGCGGTTCTTCAAACCGGTCAAGGGGTCGGTGATGGACAGCAGTGCCAGCTCGCGGTTCTTCTCGGCGATCTCATTGGTCCGTGACTGGACGATCCCTTCCAGCCTCCTCTTCTGCTTCTCCAGGGCGCCGACGCGCAGCTTGATGAACAGCAGGACCAGGCCCAGCCCGAGTAGCGCCTCCAGGACCAGGAACCACCAGCGCTTCCAGAAGGGAGCGGCGATGGAGAAGATGATGCGCCGGTCGGCCCCGGTCCAGTTGCCGGTGCCGCCGCTGCTGGCCAGCACCGAGAAGGTGTAGGTCCCGGGCGGCAGGTTGGTATAGCGCACCGATGTGGCCCGGCCGGGCGACGACCAGTCGCTGTCGAAAGGGAACAGGCGCGTCTTGTAGGACATCGGGTTCTCATGGCTGGTGGTCGGGCAGATGAAGCGGAATTCGATGGTGTCCTGGTCGTGGCGCAGGGCGGCGGTGAAAGGCAGGCGGCGTGGCGAGCCGTTGACCAGGGGATCACGGATGACCAGCACCGGCATGGGCGCCGGGACCACGCCCGCGGGACAGGCATATTCCACCAGGCCGGGAACGATGCCGAAATAGAGGTTGCCGTTGGCGGCCTTCAGGGCGGCGTGGACGCAGCCCTCGTCGCCGAACAGCCCGGTCTGGCTGTTGAAGAAGGCGTGGGCGGAGTCGGGACCGATGCGCTCCAGGGCGCGGGTGCTGTTCAGCCAGATGTTGCCGCTGTCGTCGCGCAGGACCGACCAGATGTCGTTGTGCAGCAGGCCCTGTTCCTGGGTGATGCGGGTGAGGGTGCCGTCCCTGAGCCAGTACACGCCGGACATCTCGGAGGCCACCAGCACCTCGCGCGGCGAGACCACGCGGATGTCGTTGATGACGACCCGGCCGACCAGCTTCTCCCACTCGCTGGCGACGAACGCCTCGTCGCGGAACAGCTGCAGCCCCCGGCGCGTGCCGACCAGCAGGGAGCCCGGCTCGAGCTCGGCGACGTCCCAGACGATCAGGTCGTTCAGCCCGGAGCGGAACCAGCGGAATTCGCTGCCGTCGTAGCGCAGCAGGCCGCGGTCGGTGGCGAACCAGGCCCTGCCGCGGCTGTCACGGATGGCATAGAGGGTGTTGACGCCGACGGTCAGGCTGCGCAGGCGGTCGCCGCCGTCCCACTCCAGTATCTCTCCCTCGCGGCAGCCTAGGAGGAAGCGCCGGTCCTCCAGGCGGACGATGGCGCGGATGGAGCGGTTCTTCAGGCGCGCGTTGACGGCGAAGGGGCGCAGGCGGCCGTCACGCAGCTCGGCGATGCCGTCGTCGCAGGCCAGAAGCACGCCGCCGCCATGCTCCAGCATGTCCCAGACCTGGGTGGATGGCAAGCCGTCCTCGGGGCCGTACATGCGGAACAGGTGGCGGGAGAGCTGCGACAGCCCGAACTCGCTGCCGATGAAGACATTGTTCTCGCGGTCGAGGAGCAGCTTGGAGGCGCGGTCATAGACGAGACCGTTGGCCGTGCTCAAAGCCGTCGCGCTTCCCGTCTGCAGGTTCTTGTGAAAAACGCCGCTGCGGCTGGCGATCCACAGGTTGTTCCTGCCGTCGAACAGGATGTCGCTGACGTTGTTCATCCCGGCGGGCAGACCGGAGTACTTCTTGAACTCGCCGAAGGGGTTGAGGATGTACAGGCCGCCCTGGCAGCCGATGAAGAGGTGCCCGGCGGTCTCCTTGACGAAATTGATCGCCTCCGGGCCGGGATAGCGCTGCAGGCTGCCGTTGCGCAGCAGGAAAACGGCGTCGCTGCTGAAAAAGGCCATGCCGGTGGCGCCGCTGGCCAGGCCGCCCAGGCGCGTCGCGTCCGCAAAGCGGTTGTAGCGCGACGTGACCCCGTCGCGGACCGTGTAGAGCGCGTCCGCGGTCAGGACCCAGAGGGTGAAATCGATGCCGCTGTAGGCAATGGCGCGCACGAAATTGTCGGGAAGGGGCCAGGCGGAGATGCGCCCGCCCAGGATGCGGTTCAAACCGTCCTGGCTGGACACCCAGATGGCGCCGTCGCGGTCCATCTCCAGCCCGGTGATGAAATTGCCGGCCAGGCCTTCCTGCGAGGTGAAGGTCTCGAAGCGGCTGCCGTCGAAGCGGCCCAGGCCGGCCTGGGTGCCCACCCAGATGAAGCCGTCGCGGTCCTGCAGCAGGGCGGTGATGTTGCTCTGCGGCAGCCCCGCGGAGCTGCGATAATTGATGAAGGGATAGCGCACCGAGAGCAGGGGCAAGGCGAGGACGAGCAGGAAAAAAAGGAAGGACGCCCGTTTCATAGGGCCTGATTTTAGCACATATCCGCGCGAAGGTGCAAAAAGAAGACGACAGACGTTAGATGCTGGACGTTAGCAAGAAAAGGAGCTGCAGCGAAAGTTTTCCCCTTCATGCGCCAATTCATGGGGTCCTTGCTCTGGCTGTTTTCTTGCTGACGACTAATGTCTGACGTCTGACGTCTGACGTCTAACGTCTAACGTCTATTTTTTTTCGTTGACGATCTCTTTCAGCACCCGCGTCAGGAACGAGTGGAAGGCCCTGAGCGTCGGTTCGAACTCCGCGGAGAAATTGGTGCGGTTGAGGTTGTCATAATAGCTGAGGAACTCGTTCCAGTCCTTGTACAGCAGGTAGTTCAGGTCGCTTTCCATGAACTGGTTGATGTCGAAGAATATCTCGGACGGGGTGATGCTGCCTTTGCGGGTGAAATAATCGTTGATCTTGGTATGCAGGCGGATGAGCTTCTTCTTGACCTCGAGCGATTTCTGCTTGCGCGAGACGTACTTCTCGAAGATGCTGCTGCCGCTGATGCCGGGCTTGAACAGGTGGGCCACGGTCTCGATCAGCTCCTGCACGGCGATCTCGGTGATGACCACGAGGTTCTGGATCATGCGCCGCTTCTTGAGCTTGTTGCTCTCGTTGTCGAAATAAAGCGGCAGCTCGCCTTCCCAGACCTTCTTGTATTCCATGCGGAAGCTGTTGAAGATGTCGCCGACCGGCCCCGCTTTCTTCTTCAGCTCCGCGTCGGACTGCAGGCTCTGCCAGAGGGCCGTGTCGTTGAAATTGATGAGGTCCTCCATGTTCCGCTTCAGGGAGAGGGCCAGGGGGATGGCCAGGTCCAGGTACTTGCTCTTGTCCACGTTCAGCTCGATGAAATTGTTGATCTTCAGGATGCGGAAGGAGAGGATGAAGAAGATGCCCAGGTTCTTGCGGATGTTCTTGTCCTTGCAGGAGGCGATGATGCCCGAGATGTCGGGCTGGTAGATCTTGTCCATCTTGGAGATGAACTGCTTTTTCAGCAGCGAGATGAGGATGGGATTGTTGAGCAGCTCGCGGTGGTACAGCTTCTTGATCGAGAGGTAGGCGCGCGGCGAGACCTGGTCGAGGCGCAGGATCTCGCTCAGCAGGTTGCGGAAGCTCTGCAGGAAGATGCGGAAGCTGTAGAACCAGGACTCGGGGGAGTAGAGCTCCTTCAGGTTGGGAAAGGACTTGTCCATGTTCTGTTCCAGCATTTTTTCCACGACGTATTCCTCGAAGTTGAGGAAATAGGTGTCCTTCTTGAAGTCCAGCTCCTTGAGCAGGGCGGTGATGCGCGCCGACGCCTGGTGCAGGCTGAAAACGTAGAACTCGTAGTTGCGCTCGCCGGGAGCGTGGAACTTGAAGATCAGGTTCTCCAGGTAGGTCGAGGAGTTGAACTCCTCGATGCTCTCGAACCACAATTTCAGCTCGAACAGGTTGAGCATCATCTTTTCCTGGTCGATCTTGTCCAGCCAGCCCGAGAAGATCTCCTCCCACTTTTTTTCAGGATCCAGGGCGCCGCTCTCCTTTGAAAAAAACTCGCCGATATTTTCCACTTCTCTCTTTTCCATACCGGGAATTGTAGCCAATCCTCCGGCTTTTTGCAAGCGCGACGGCGCCGCGCCCGCATCGCCCCGGCAAGCGGGGCCCGCCGGCCCGCCGCGTTTTTTCTCCCGCGGCAAACGTGATATAATGGCGCGCAAGGTCGCCAGTGAAAATCCTCAAGATCGCCAGCATCGCCCTGTTCTCCCTGCCGCTGTTCGCCGCCATGGTCGTTTATTTCTTTTTCCGCTCCACCATCCCGGCCTGGGACGGCGTGCAGACCGGCTGCGGCGTCGCCCGCGAGACGGTCATCGAGCGCAATGCCCATGGCGTGCCGACGATCAAGGCCGAAAATGATCCCGACCTGTTCTTTGCCGTCGGCTTCGCCCACGCCCAGGACCGGCTGTTCCAGATGGACCTGCAGCGCCGGGCGGCCTCCGGCAGGCTGGCCGAGGTCCTGGGCGAGCCGGGGCTGGAGCGGGACATCTGGCAGCACTACCTGCAGGCCGCTTCTGGTATCGAGCGCAGCCTGCGCGCCCTCAGTCCGGGCGTGCGGGCGCTCCTCGAGCAGTACTGCCGGGGCGTCAACCGCGCGCTTGCCGGCCAGGGGCTGCCCCCGGAGTTCCATATCCTGCGCTATGCCCCCGAGCCCTGGCAGGTGCGCGATGTCGTGGCCGCGATGAAGTACCTGGAGGGAGAACTGGTTTTCTCCGGTGGGGAGCTGAACCACGCCCGCCTGCTGGCGGCTCTGGCCCCGGGGCATTCCCGCGACTGGCTGGCCGCGCCGCGGGCGGATTTCGACAACAGCCGCTCTTTTTGGCCCAGGGCCCTGTCCGCCCAGCCGCTGTCGCGGCTCCTGGCGGCCGAGACCGCCTGGGACGACTACGATCCAACGGCAGGGGCCTGGGCCGTGGCCGGTTCCCGCACCAGCAGCGGCCAGGCCATCCTGGCCAACGAATTCCCCTGGCGGCCCCGGCTGCCGGCCCCTTTTTACCAAATCGCCGGGCGCACGCCGAACCGGGAGATCACAGGCAACACGCTGCCGGGCATCCCCTTCATTTTCAGCGGCCGCAACCGCCACCTCGGCTGGGGCGTGAGCCCGGACCGCTGCGATGCGCTCGATTATTTCCTGCTGGAGCGCCATCCCGGCAACGAGCGCCTCTACCGCTGCGACGGGCGCTGGCTCGAGCTCGAATACCATGAAAAACGGATCGCCTGTCGCGGCCGCCGGCCTGTCCAGTTGCGGCTGGCCTTCTCCCGGTTCGGCCCGGTCATCGAGGCCGGCGGCGGGCTCCTGGCCGTGCGCTCCATGGTGCAATCCCGCTCCCACGCCCTGGAGGCGCTGTTCCTGATGAACGCGGCCCGCAGCCCGAAGGACCTGGCCTTGGCGCTGCGCAAGTTCACCGCCCCGGCGCTGCGCGTGGTGTTCGCCGACCGCAGGGGCAATATCGGGGCGCTGCGCTCCGGGCTGCAGCCCGTGCGCGGCCGGGGCGACGGCCAGCTGCCGCTGCGGTCACGGGCGCTCGGCGATGCCTGGAGAGGCTTCGCCGCTGCCGCGGACAGGATGGTCCTCAACCCGGCCAAGGGCTGGGTCGGTTCCGGCGACCTGGATTCCGCGAACCCGTCTCCCGGCTTCTTCAGGTTCGCCGCGGCCCCGGACGACAAGGCGGGGCGCCTGGCCGCGATCCTTTCCGACCCCTCGCGCCTGGACCTGGCGGCGGCGGCCCGGCTGCAGAACGATGCCCGCGTGGCAACAGCGGAGTTCCTGGTCACGTTCATCCAGGACATGCCGCTGGCTTCCGCCGAGGCCGAGCAGGTGCGCAACGTCCTGTCCGCCTGGGACCTGAATGCCGGCGAAGGCCCGGGGCCTGCGTTTTTCTACGAGTTCGAAAGGCGATTGGCCGCCGCCTTTTTTTCCCCGGCCCTGCGCGATGCCGCCGCCGTCGCCGGCGTGAGGCCGCGCTGGCTTCGCGGGGCGCTGCAAAACCCGGGCCTGCTGCCGCGGCGCGACATCGCCGCCGCCGTCGAGCAGAGCCTTGCCGGCGCCCACGAGTCCTTTCGCCTCCAGGCGGGCAGCCAGGGCGACGGCTGGAACTGGCAGGTACAGCATACGGCCGGTTTCTCGCACCCGCTGGGGTCCGTCTTTTTTTTGCGCCCGCTCTTTGCGCGCGGGCCTTTGAGCGTACGCGGAGGCAACACCTGCCTGCTGGACACCGGCTTCGAGCCCCAGGCCGGATTTCGCGCCACCCGCCTGGCCGCCTACAAGATGATCCTTGATCTCTCCGCGCTGCCCGCGTCGCTGCTGGTCTATCCCGGCGGCCAGAGCGGCCACCCCCTCAGCCCGGCCTACGACGACCAGCTCGGGGCATATCTTTCCCAGAAATACCTGAAAATGGAAGATGCGGGCCGGCGCCGCCATCGGCTGCGGCTGCTCCCGGCCACCGGGAATGCCGCGTCGCTCTAGGCCGCCGGCGCGCGGTTTTTTTCGTCGCCCGCTGAGCAACCATGGCTTCAGCGCGGCTTTTTTGCTATACTTGCGCTAATGGCCAAGAAAGAGAACAGGATCGCGATCGCCTTCAAGAGCGACTTGAAGTACACCGAATTGAGCATCCTGGTGCTGGGATTCATCAGGAAGCTGCTGGACATCGCCGACGAGGTCTTTTTCAAGATCGAGATCTCGCTGCGCGAAGCGACCAACAACGCCATCGTCCATGGCAACGGCCGCGACCTGAGCAAGCTGGTGCACATGGAGTTCGTCTGGGACAAGTCGTTCCTGCGCATCCATGTGCGCGACGAGAACAACCGCCAGGTCGACCTGCAGGAGGTGGAGGACAAGATCCAGGGCTGCCACCTGCTCTCCTTCAACGGCCGCGGCATCATGATCATTCGCAGCTACATGGACCGTTTCGAGTTCCATTGTCGTCCCGGCGGCAGCGAGGTGGTCATGGAAAAGAAACTGCCGTGAACCTGCTCTGCTTCGACACGTCGTCGCGCGACGCCTCCATCGCCGTGCTGCGCGACGAGGAGGTCGTCCTGGAATACAACTTCTCCTCGCGCGCCGAGCTCTCGGCCATGCTTATCCCCAGCCTGGAGTTCCTGCTGCGCTCGCTGGGACTGGGCGTGCGCCAGGTCGACCTGTTCGGCGTTTCCGTCGGGCCCGGGCTCTTCACCGGCATCCGCGTCGGCCTGGCCACCCTGAAAGGCCTGGATTTCCCGGGCGGCAGGCCCGTGGTCGGCGTGAATGCCCTCGAGGCGCTGGCCTGCAAGTTCGCCGACACCCGCCACACCGTCGTGCCCATGATCGACGCCCGCAAGGGGGAAACCTATCTCGCCGCCTACCGCTTCGACCCGCCGGAGGCCGGGGGCGGAATGGTCGAGCTGCTGGCCCCCTGCCTGCTGCGGGTGGCGGACGCCGTCCCCCTGCTGGAGAAGTTCCCCGACAAGGTTTTCGTCGGCAGCGGCGCCGAAAACCATGGCGAGCTGCTGCGCCGGGATTTTCCCGGCGCCCGTCTCCTGTACCGCTCCAATTTCCTGGCAACGGAGATCGGCCGCATCGCACTGGAGCGCTTCCGCCTGGGGCAGTACGTTACCGACCTGCAGCAGCTCCATCCGCTCTATATCCGCAAGCCCGATGCCGAGAGCAGCCGCGAGCGCACGCCTGACGACGCGGATTAGGCGTGCGCAGGCCTCCGACCTGCCGGCCGTGGAGAGCATCGAGCGCCAGCTGTTCTCCAATCCCTGGTCGCGCGAATACTATGCCGCGGAGCTGAGCAACCATTTTTCCCACTTTTATGTCGCCGAGGCCGTCCCGGAAAGCGCCGGGAAATGTCCCGCGGCCCGCGGCGGTGCCCAGGAGGCCCCACTGGTCGGCTATCTGCTCTTCTGGCGGCTCGGAGCCGAGCTCGAGCTGCACAAAATCGCCGTGGGCAGGGCCTGGCAGCGCCAGGGCCATGCCGCCCGCCTGTTGGAATTCTTCATCCAGGCCGGCCGTTCCTGGGGAAGCGAGCGCGCGGTGCTGGAGGTCCGGGAGTCCAATGTCGCGGCCATGCGCCTGTATGAAAGATATGCCTTTCGCCCCGTCGCCCGCAGGAGCGATTATTATACGCGGCCGCAGGAGGACGCCCTGGTCTACTGGCTGGATTTCACCGGCAGCGTGGCGGACTTATAGCAGATCGCGGTCGTGGCGGATGTTGTCCTCGATGCTCATCTTTTCGGCGATCCAGAAATCGAGGCTGGTCTTGGCGAAGATGGAGATGATCCCCGGGTCGAACTGCGTGCCCGAGTATTTCAGCAGCTCGCTGGCGGCGTTCTCGAAGGACAGGGCCTTCTTGTAGGGGCGGTCGGAGGTCATGGCGTCGATGGCGTCGGCGATATGGAATATCCGCGCCCCCAGGGGAATGCGTTCACCGGACAGCCCGTCCGGGTAGCCGCTGCCGTCGAAGGCCTCATGGTGGTGCAGCACGATCTGGGCCGCGTCCTCGAGGAACTTGATGCGCTTGAGCACGTTATAGCCGATGGTGGGGTGGTTCTTCATGATCTGCCACTCTTCGCGATCCAGCTTGTCCGGCTTGCGCAAAATGGCATCGGGAATGCCGATCTTGCCGATGTCGTGGAGCAGGGCGCCGTATTCGTAGACCTTCAGCGTGTTCTTGTCGCTGATGTTCATCAGCTCGGCCAGCTTCTGCGTGAAGCGCACCACGCGCAGGGAATGGCCCTGCGTTTCCGTGTCCCGGGTGTCCAGGGCGGTGACCATGGCCCGCAGGGTGAAGTTGTAGGTCTTGTCCAGCTCGATGAGCGCCTGCTTCAGTTCGCCGGTCCGCTCCTCGACCATTTTTTCCAGCTGCTTCTGGTATTCCTTGTTCTCCAGGACCAGGCGGCGCTTTTCCAGCGCCTTGTTGGCGACGAAGGCAACCTCGTTGAGCTTGAAGGGCTTGGAGACGTAGTCGTAGGCGCCCTTGGACATGGCGGCGATGGCCGACTCGATGTCCTTCACCGCCGAGATCATGATGACCATCACGTCATCGTCCAGCGCCTTGACCTCCTCGAGCAGGTCCAGGCCGGTCTTGCCGGGCATGCGGATGTCGGACATGAGCAGGTCGAAGTCGGCGGCGGCCTTGAACTTCTCCAGCGCCTCGAAGGCATTGGCCGCCAGCTGGCATTCGTAGCCCTCGTTCTCCAGAAAATCGCGCAGCAGCTCGCGGATGTCCTTCTCGTCGTCGGTGATCAGTATCTTTCCCTTTCTCATCGATTGCAGGATAGCAGATGGGAAAGATTTAGTAAAGCCGGCCGGCGCCGTTCCCGGATCTGCGCCGGGCTCAATAGCGGTAATGGTCGGGCTTGAAGGGGCCATCCGCCGTGATCCCCAGGTAGGCGCACTGCTCCGGGGTCAGGCGGGTGAGCGCGACCCCCAGCGCATCCAGGTGCAGGCGGGCCACTTCCTCGTCGAGGCGCTTGGGCAGGGTGTAGACCTTTCTTTCCAGGCCGCCTTTGGCCAGCTCCATTTGGGCCAGGCACTGGTTGGTGAAGCTGCAGCTCATGACGAAGCTGGGATGGCCGGTGGCGCAGCCGAGGTTGACCAGGCGCCCTTCGGCCAGCACGATGATCGAGCGGCCGGACCTCAGGGTCCACTTGTCGACCTGGGGCTTGATGGTCATTTTCCTGCAGCCGGCGGTGGTTTCCAGGTAGTGCATGTCGATCTCGCTGTCGAAGTGGCCGATGTTGCAGACGATGGCCTCGTCCTTCATCATCTCCATATGGCGGCCGCTGATGACGTCGCAGTTGCCGGTGGCGCTGACGAAAATGTCGCCGACCGGGGCCATGGCATCCATGGTGGATATCTCGTAGCCCTCCATGGCCGCCTGCAGGGCGCAGATGGGGTCGATCTCGGTGACGATCACCCGGGCGCCGAAGCCGCGCATGGACTGGGCGCAGCCCTTGCCCACGTCGCCGTAGCCGCAGATCACGACCTTCTTGCCGGCCATCATGATGTCGGTGGCGCGCTTGATGCCGTCGGCCAGCGATTCGCGGCAGCCGTAGAGATTGTCGAACTTGGACTTGGTCACCGAGTCATTGACGTTGATGGCCGGGAACAGGAGGCGGCCCTCGGCCTGCATCTGGTAGAGGCGATGAACGCCGGTGGTCGTTTCCTCGGACACGCCGCGGATGCGGGCGCTGGCGCGGGTCCAGTGCTGCGGGTCGCGCTCGACGGACTCACGCAGGCGCTTCCAGACCACGGCCATCTCCTTGTTCTCCGGCAGGTCCTTCAGCAGGGCGGGGTCCTTTTCGACCCTTACTCCCTGATGGACCAGCAGGGTGGCGTCACCGCCGTCGTCGACGATCAGGTCGGGTCCGGAGCCGTCGGGCCAGGTCAGCGCCTGCTCGGTGCACCACCAGTACTCTTCGAGCGTCTCGCCCTTCCAGGCGAAGACGGCCGCTCTGCCCGCCTTGGCGATGGCGGCGGCGGCGTGGTCCTGGGTGGAGAAGATGTTGCAGGAGGCCCAGCGCACGTCGGCACCCAGTTCGACCAGCGTCTCGATGAGCATGGCCGTCTGGATGGTCATGTGCAGGCTGCCGGTCACCCGCAGCCCCTGCAGGGGCTTGAGCGGGCCGTATTTCCGGCGCATGGCCATCAGGCCGGGCATTTCCGCCCGGGCCAGCTCCATCTCCTTTCGGCCCCAGTCGGCCAGGGAAAGGTCGGCGATCTTATAGGGCAGCGTGCGATCCTTGTCGGTTGTTTTCATTTTGCTCTCCTAAGAAATTTTATCATGAAAAATCTTAGACGTCAGATGTCAGACGTTAGAAGTCAGCAAGAAAGGTGGGAAAAAGCACAACCATCTTATTCTTGCAGCCATCCTCTGTTTATCATCTGACGCCTTGCTATTTCTTGCTGATGCCTGACATCTAACGTCTACCGTCTGAGTCATTTGCTCTTGGCTAAAGCCTTGAGCTCCTTGACCTTGTCCAGCTTCTCCCAGGGGAATTCGCTGCGGCCGAAGTGGCCGTTGGACGCCGTCTGCTTGTAGATCGGCCGTTTCAGCTTGAGCTCCCTCAGGATGTCGCCGGGCTTGAGCGGGAAGACCTTGCGGATCATGGCCGTGATCTTCTCCTCGCTCAGCGTCCCGGTGCCGAAAAGGGTGACGTTGATCGAGACCGGCTCGGCCACGCCGATGGCATAGGCCAGCTGCACCTCGCATTTTTTCGCCAGGCCGGCGGCCACGACGTTCTTGGCGATGTAGCGGGCCACGTAGGCGCCGGAGCGGTCGACCTTGCTGGGGTCCTTGCCGGAGAAGGCGCCGCCGCCGTGCCGGCCCATGCCGCCGTAGGTGTCGACGATGATCTTGCGGCCGGTCAGCCCGGCGTCGGCATAGGGGCCGCCGACGACGAACTTGCCGGTGGGGTTGATGTAGAACTTCGTTTCCGGGGTGAGCCACTTGCCGCAGACGGGCTTGACGACGTGCTTG
Source organism: Acidobacteriota bacterium (assembly GCA_025456205.1). Classification (GTDB taxonomy): domain Bacteria; phylum Acidobacteriota; class Aminicenantia; order UBA2199; family UBA2199; genus UBA2199. The sequence continues at coordinate 21,828 of JALOLA010000012.1, forward strand.
ATGATGTCCTTCTCGATGCGGGAATGACCGATCTTGTCATCGTGCTGGTTGGAGACCACCACGGCGGTGATGTGCCGGGGCTTGCCGTTCTCGTACTCCACGGTCACCTGGGCCTTGCCGTCGGGGCCGAGGTAGGGGATGGTCCTGTTCTTGCGCACCTGGGCCAGCCGCGCCGTCAGCTTGTGGGCCATGGCGATGGGCAGGGGCATGTAATTCGCGGTCTCGCTGGTGGCGTAGCCGAACATCATGCCCTGGTCGCCGGCGCCCTGCTCGTGGCTGCGCGAGGCGTCCACGCCCTGGGCGATATCGGGGGACTGTTCTTCGATGTGCACCAGCACGGCGCAGGTCTCGTACTCGATGCCGTAGCGCGACTGGGTGTAGCCGATCTCCTTGAGGGTTTGGCGCACGATGGTCGGGATATTGACGTAGGCCTTGGTGGTCAGCTCGCCGGCCACCAGCACCATGCCGGTCTTGGTCAGCGCTTCGATGGCGACGCGCGAATCCGGGTCCTGCTCCAGGCAGGCGTCGAGGATGCTGTCGGATATCTGGTCGCATACCTTGTCCGGGTGCCCGGCGCAGACCGACTCCGACGTGAACAGATATTTCCCCTTGATCATTTTCACCTCCAGGGAGATCGTTAGGTTGGCGGAATCTCAATACTAACAAATACGGTCATATATGTCAACTTACAATCGTGACGCGTGACGCGTAACGCGTGACGCGAAACAGCAAGAAAAAATCCAAATCCCAAACACTCAATTCCAGACAAGCACCAATGATCCAATGGCAAAAATAAGGAGAACAAGCACTGCGTGATGCGTTATGTGAAAGAAACAGATCGTACATTTCTCTTTCTCATCACGCATTATGAAATCCTGAAAGATCGTTCGCGCATCACTTAGACTGATTATCCATTATTCTTTCAAATCACGAATCACGAATTACGTATACGGCTTCTCGTCACGCGTTACGCGTCACTTGTCACGGATGATCGTTCAATACCCTATCGCGCAGCCGTCCTTGCGCGATTCGCTGGCCCCGATCAGCACGCGCCGCTCCAGGTCGATCCAGATGCCCTGGTAGCCGCCGAATTCGCCGGCGCTCCTGCTGACCCTGTGCCCGCGCCGCAGCAGGTCGCGGACCACCTCGGGGCCGATGCCGCTTTCCAGGAAGACCGTCCCGCCGTCCTGCATCCGCGAGCCGTCGGGCTCCGAGGAACCCGCGTGGCGGAAGCGCGGGGCATCCCCGGCCTCCTGCAGGTTCATGGCGAAGTCGATGATGTTGCACAGCACCTGCACGTGGCCCTGCGGCTGCATGTCGCCGCCCATGACGCCGAAGGAGAACACCGGGCGGCCGGCGCGGGTGACGAAGCCGGGGATGATGGTATGAAAGGGGCGCTTGCCGGGGGCGAGGCTGTTGGCGTGGCCGGCCTGCAGGTTGAACAGGGCGCCCCGGTCCTGCAGGCAGAAGCCCAAGCCGTCCGGGACCATGCCCGAGCCGAAGCCGACGTAGTTGCTCTGGATCAGCGAGACGGCATTGAAGTCCCTGTCGACCACCGTGAGATAGACGGTGTCGCCGTTGATCAGGCGCGGGTCGCCGGCCGGGATGGCGCGGCTGGCCTTTTCCGGGTCGAAGAGCTCCAGGCGCTTGCCGGCATAGGCGGGGGACAGGAGCGCGGCATAATCGAGTTCAGCGAAGCGCGGGTCGGCATAGAAGCGCGCCCGGTCCTCGTAAACGATCTTCTTGATCTCGATCAGGGCGTGCAGGTAGCCGGCCGAGTTGTGGCCCATGGCCCTGAGGTCGAAGCGCTCGAGCATGCGCAGCATCTGCAGGACCGCCAGCCCCTGGCCGTTGGGGGGCAGTTCCCAGACATCGTAGCCGCGGTAGCTGACGCTCATGGGCTCCACCCATTCGGGCTGGTAGGAAGCAAAGTCCTGCGGCGTGAAGAAGCCGCCGACCTTTTTGGAATAAGCGACGATGCGGGCGGCCAGCTCGCCGCGATAGAAGGCATCGCGTCCCTGGCGGGCCAGGAGGCGATAGGTGGCGGCGAGCTCCGGGTTGCGGAACACGTCGCCTTTTTGCGGCGCCCTGCCGGCCGGGGCATAGAGCTTCTGGAAATTCTCATAGCCGGCGAAGCCGTTCAATGCGCGCTGCCAGTAGAAGGCGATCAGCTCCGACAGCGGGAAACCCTCTTCGGCATAGGCGATGGCCGGGGCCAGGACGTCGCGCATGCCCAGGCGGCCGAAGCGCTCGTGCAGGGCGAACCAGCCGGCCACGCAGCCGGGGACGGTCCAGGGCAGCGGGCCCTTTTCCGGCATGCTCGTGATGCCCTTCTCCCGGAAATAGTCGAGCGAGACGGCTGCCGGGGCCGGGCCGCTGGCGTTCAGGCCGTGGAGCTTCCCGGACCTGGCGTCCCAGACGATGGCGAAGAGGTCGCCGCCGATGCCCGAGCCCGAGGGTTCCATCAGCCCCAGCGCGGCATTGACCGCGATGGCGGCATCGACGGCGCTGCCGCCTTTCTTGAGGATGTCGATGCCGATCTGCGCCGCCAGGGGCTGGCTGGCGGCCACCATGCCGTGGCTGGCGATCACCTCGGAACGGCCGGCGAACATGCGCCCGGTCAAGCGGTCACCTCCCGGCAGCTGCATGAATAGGAAAGCCAGTCCCAGCAGCAGGCATTTTTTCATGTTTCCTCCACGGCATGCCGGGTATTATACGTCGTCCCTTCCCCGGCGGCAACCGCCCGGGCGTTCCGCCATGGAAAATAAACAAAATATGTGCTACAAAGAAAATGGCCGCATCATTGTTCGTGAGGTGGAAGCCATGAAAAAGAAACAGCGGACGTTCGTCACTCTGGCGATGCTGGCCCTGGTCCTGGTCGCCATCGCCTGCGCCGTCAACCCCGTCAGCGGCAAGAAGGAGCTGATGTTCTTCTCCGAGCAGCAGGAGATCGCCATGGGCCGGGAGACCGACCAGGCGCTTCGCCAGCAGTTCGGCATCTACCCGGACAAGGCCCTGAACGACTACGTCAACCGCGTCGGCCAGAGCATGGTCGCGAACTCGCATCGCCCGAACCTGAAGCATTATTTCGCCGTCCTGGACACGCCGGTGGTCAACGCCTTCGCCGCCCCCGGGGGCTATATCTACGTGACGCGCGGCATCCTGGCGCTGATGAACAGCGAGGCGGAGCTGGCCGCGGTCCTGGGCCACGAGATGGGCCACGTCGCCGCCCGTCATTCGCTGAAGCAGATGAGCGGCCAGATGCTCGCCCAGATCGGCCTCGTCGTCGGCAGCATCATCAGCAAGGATATCCGCAAGTTCGCCGGCCTGGCCAGCATCGGCATGCAGCTGCTGTTCCTCAAGTTCAGCCGCAGCGACGAGTACCAGGCCGACGCCCTGGGCATACGCTACGCGCGCCAGGCCAAGTATTCGCCGGGCGAGATGCTGCGTTTCTTCAGCGCCCTGGAGAACATGAGCGCCGAAGCGACAAGCCACAGGATCCCCACGTTCCTTTCCACCCACCCCATGACCGCCGACCGCATCGCCAAGGTCAAGGAGATGGTCTCCAGCCAGGATGTCCGCCTGGCCATCAGGAAGGACGAGTACCTGCGCCGGGTCGACGGCATGATCTATGGCGACAACCCCCGCCAGGGCTTTGTCGAGAACAATGTCTTCTACCATCCGGAGATGGCTTTCCAATTCGCCGTTCCCGCCAGCTGGGGAGTGGATAACACCCCGAGGCAGGTCGTCGTCGGCGAAAAGGAGGGCAAGGCGGCCCTGCTGCTGCAGGCCGAGGCCAGCAGCCAGGACCTGGACCAGTACCTGCTGGCCAAGGCCCAGGGGTTCGGCCAGGCCAAGCTGCTGAAGTCGACCAGCGACCCCGTCCAGCGCCTGGAGGCGCGCCATGCCTATTACCAGGTGCCCCAGGAGCAGGGCGAGGCCCTGGCCATCCGCCTCTCCTGCATCCGCAAGGACGGTATGGTTTATTCGTTCGTCGCCATGAGCACGTACGGCGGCGCCAACACCTACCAGCCGGTCATGGAGCGCGCCATCCTGTCGTTCAGGGGCCTGAGCGATCCCAGGTACCTGGGCCGCGGGCCGCAGCGCCTCGCCCTGGCCCGCCCCGACGGCCGGCGGACGTTCCAGAAGCTGCTGAACGACGCCGGCGTCGACCCGAAGCTGTGGAAGCAGCTGGCCGTGTTCAATTCCATCAAGCTGGAGGCGGTCCCGGAACCGGGGCAGTTGGTCAAGCTGGTGAAATAAGGGGGAGGCCGGCGGGGACAGGATGAAGAGAAAAAGCGAGGCCGGGATCGGGCCGATCCCGGGAGCGAAGAAGGGGCGGCGCTCGCAGAGGATCCAGGACGCGGTCTTCCGCATTTCCGAAGCGGTGCATGTGTCCGATGACCTGCCCGAGCTCTACCGCTCCATCCACCAGGCCATTTCCGGGCTGATGCCCGCCGGGAATTTCTATATCGCCCTGTTCGACGCGGAGAGCGGCCAGTTGAGCTTCCCTTATTTCATCGACGAGTTCGACCCGCCCCCCGGCAGCCGCGGCCTGGAAAAGGGCCTGACCGAGTACGTGCTGCGCAGCGGCAGGCCGCTGCTGGCCACTCCCGGGATCCTGGCCGACCTGGAGCGCCTGGGAGAGATCCAGCTGATCGGCGCCCCGTCCATCGACTGGCTGGGCGTGCCACTGAAGATCAAGGGCAATACCATCGGCGTGCTGGTCGTGCAGACCTATTCGCCGGGAGTGCGCTACGGCCAGGAGGAAGAAAACATCCTGTTGTTCGTGTCCGACCAGGTGGCCATGGCCATCGAGCGCAAGCGCACCGAGTCCGAGCTGCGCCGCAGCGAGCAGAAGAACCGCGCCATCCTCAGCGCCATCCCAGACCTGATGTTCCTGCTCGACAAGGACGGCGTATTCCTGGACTACAAGGCGGAGAAGGAGAGCGACCTTCTGGCCAGGCCGGAAATGTTCCTGGGGCGCCGCGTCGTCGACGTGCTGCCGCCGGCCCTGGCCGGGCTGACCATGAACGCCATCGCGAGCGTGCTGCAGACGCGCCGCGTCCACGTGTTCGAATACGAGGTCGAGATCAACGGGCGGCAGCAATACGAGGAAGCGCGCTGCGCCCTGTGCGGCAGCGACGAGGTGCTGGTGGTCATCCGCAACATCACCGAAAACCGCCATCTGGAGCGGCAGGTGCTGCAGGCCCAGAAGATGGAGAGCCTGGGCACCCTGGCCGGGGGCATCGCCCACGACTTCAACAATATCCTGGCCGGCATCCTCGGCTACGCCTCGTTCCTCAAGTCGCAGCTCGATCCCGGCCACGACCATTTCAAGTACGCGGACACCATTGAGCGCAGCGCCAGCCGCGCCGCCGACCTGACCTCGAAGCTGCTTTCCTTTACCCGCGGCGACAAGGTGAATTTCAAGCCGCTGGACCTCAACCGGCTCGTCGCCGAAACCATGGAGATCGTCCGCCATACCTTCGACAAGGCCATCCAGGTCGAGACCGCCCTCGAAGGAGCGCTGCCGACGATCGAGGGCGACGCCGGCCAGATCCAGCAGGTGCTGATGAACCTGTGCGTGAACGCCCGCGACGCCCTGGCCGGGGGCGGCCTGCTGTCCATCGCCACCTCCGTGGCCATGATCGGCGCCGGCGACCTGCAGGCCCCAACCTGGGTCAAGCCCGGCCCTTTCGCGCAACTGAGCGTCCGCGACTCGGGCAGCGGCATGAGCCGCGATGTCCAATCCAGGATCTTCGACCCTTTTTTCACCACCAAGGCCAAGGGTCAGGGGAGCGGCCTGGGGCTGTCCGTGGTCTACGGCATCGTCAAGGGTCATGAAGGCTTCGTCACCGTCGACAGCCATCCCGGGCGCGGCACCATGTTCCATGTCTTCCTGCCGGTGAGCGGCTCGCCGGAGACCCTGGAAAAAGACCGGGGCGAGCCGCCGCGCGGCCGGGGCGAGCTGGTCCTGGCGGTCGATGACGAGGAGGATATCCGCAGCTTCATCCGCGACGTGCTGCAGAGCCATGGCTACCGGGTGCTGTCCGCGGCCAGCGGCGACCAGGCCCTGGCGATCTTCGCGGAACGTCGCGGCGAGATCGACCTGGTCATCCTGGACATGGTCATGCCCGGGATGGGGGGCGAGGACACCTTCCTGAGAATGAAGGCGATCCATCCGGGCCTCAAGGCGCTGCTCTCCACCGGCTACAGCCAGGACGGCCGGGCCGGTGAGATCATCGGCAAAGGCATCAAGGGCTTCATCCAGAAGCCGTATGACTTCACCCGCCTGCTGACCCTCCTGCGCCAGGTGCTGGACGGCACGGGGTGACCCCGCCGGGACGCGCGCCGGTTGCCGGAGCAGGGTGGTCCCAAATTGGGACGGAAAAAACGGCCGAGAAGGCCATTGGAAAACGATTTATTCAATCCGCGTCTCTTGTGTTTCAATTTGGGACAAATTTGCGATCCCGGGAAACTGCCGAACCATGGACGTTTTACGATCGTTCTCCTGGGCGGCTGTCCAATTTTGGGACGATCCCGCTGCTGACTGCAATTTGACCTGGTGAGCGCATCACGCAGATCACCTTCAGCGCAGCATTTTAAGCTTTCAACCTTTTTGGCATCCAAATTGCATGTTCATGTGCATGGCCTGTGAAGGAGCATGGAGCATGGATCCCGGCGTGGCGCAATCCTGCCTGCAAGAGGCGATCCGCGGCAAGATAGGCGATCCGAATGATGGTCCGGTGGCTGCCGCCCACGTCGTTCTTTCCGGGTCCAGGCTGGCGCGCAGGATCGCGACCAGGACCGGCAGTGAGGGCTACTTCATGTTCAATCGCGTCCCGCCCGGGATCTATACCCTGGAAGTCGCCTGCGCGGGCTTCGGCAAGCTGGTCCAGCGGGGGATCGCTGTCCAGGAGCATGCCATCACCGGGCTGGACCTGAAAATGGATTTCCAGGAGGATTCACGCTCGCTCAGGCTGCGGGCATTGTCGTTGAAGTACATCGTCGATGGGCCGGAAAGGAAGGAAGGCCTGGAGCTGGCGTCGCTGGCCTGCCAGCTGCGCGAAGCGGTCGCCGGCCTGCGCCTGGAAAGGGCGTTGTTCAATCCTCCGCCCGCGGCCAGGGTCGGCCGGAGCTTCCCCGTCGAATTCGGCCTCTATCAAAACCTGAGGGATACGATCGGGCGCCGCCTGCGCGAGAGCCATTGCGGCATTTTTGACGGCGATCATGTCGCGGTGGCGCTCACCGCCGACCTGCAGGCGGCTGGCTGCCGCGTGCTGCCCCGGAGCCTGCCGCGGCTGGACGTCGGCGGGGCCCGTTACCAGGATTGGCGCTGGGAGGTCCTGCCCCAGGCCTTCGGCAGAGGCCTGTTGAGGCTGGATCTGCGCATCAGCGTGGATGTGATCGGCATGGGCCATGAGGAGAGGAGCCTTCTGGCCCTCGACCGCGAGATCCTTATCCGCAGGAATCGCTGGCTGTCCTTGAAGCGCGGGCTGAAAAATGCCATCGGCAGGGAGGAGCAACCTGGATATCCTGATTGTTGAGGATGAAGCGATCCTGGCCATGGTCTATATGCGAAGTTTGCGCAAGCTCGGAGATCTGCAAATGGAATGCGTCTCCAGCGTCGAGGCCGCCCTGGCAGCGATCGATCGTTCCCTGCCGAAACTGATCCTGCTCGACATCAAGCTGCAGGGGAAGCGCGACGGCATCCAGCTGGCCGAGATCATCCATCAGCACCATGATATCCCCGTCGTGTTCATCACCGCCTTCTGCGATACGGACACCATGCGACGGGCCCAGCGTACGCGACCGTTCCGCATCCTGGGCAAGATCGGCGACGGCGGGGAAGTGGTGCGCACGGTGGCGGAGATCTTGAGCGCCGGATACGGGATTTCCCTGAACCCCGGGGAAATGCACGGATAAATTAAAAGGAGGAAGATATGAAAAAAAGAATGGTGAAGTTGATCCTGGGCGTGGTTCTGACCGCGATCTCGATGGTTTGTCTGAACGCGGTGATCGTCGGCAACGATCCCTACAGCCCGTTCGTCGGCAATGCGAGCGCCCAGGTCGGGGACATGATCACCGACAGCGCTTCCGAACTGCTGCAGTCGGCGGCCGACGCCTTTCTTTTCCTGAACGAGGTGGAGATCGCCGACAGGAACGGGCTCAATGTCAACGCCGCCCTGCAGCGGGTCGACATGGCCGCGGCCCGGGTGGAGCGGGCGCTGAGGCTGTTCAAGACCATCATCACCACCGGCAGGGAGGCGGGCTACGAGAAACGCCGCATTTCCAAGCTGATGGATTTCTCGTACGCGCAATTCGCCAAGGATAACGGCTTGAACACGGAAATGATGGGCGAGGTCTCCGCTTACCTGGAGCGGGGCAATGTGCTGGGCTTTTACCGGCAGCATGTCAGCAACCTGCAGCGGCTGTTGGACACGCTGACGAGCATCAAAGGCGATCTGCTGGCCGGCCGGCGCTCGGACAATCAGGTGTTGTGGTCGCTGCTGCAGCAGTACAACCGCACCCTGCTGTTCGGCAACTACGCCTCCCTGGTATTCTATAAAATATAGCCCGGCAGAAGCCGCGCGGGCAGCCGGGCCGGCTGCCCGTTGTTTTTTTTCGGCGATCTGCTACTATGGAACATGTTTGCATTTTTTTGTTTTGAACGGCGGAGGATTTTCGGCGAAAAAAAAAACCTGATCTTCCTCGCTTTCATATCCTTTCTTTCAGCCTACTTTGTCTGGTCGGGTCTGAACGAGTACCGCCAATTTCAGGTTGAAAAAAAAGTGTTTTTAAAGTTTGAAGAGGAAAGGGTGAAGCAGTTCGCCACGTACGTGCAGTATGGCACTTTCGGATTTCGCCTGCTTTTCGAGGCATCGCCGCTGAACCTGTTTTTTGCCAACAGCAGCATCTTGCAGGACGTTGAGAGCAACGTGGACGGCTTCGAGGCCATTCGCGTGGATAGCAGTTTCAAGGGAAACAAGCTTTTTCTGAAGCGCGGTTTTTTCAAGGATTTTGCCGGCATCCTGTTCGTTTTTGGATCCCTGTTCATGCTGTACCTCGGCAATCTGGCCCTTGCCAGCCAGGTATACCTGCGTTTCATGAATGGCTGCATGTCGCTGAAGAAGTTCTACTTCCTGACCACGGCCGCGCGCCTGTTCTGGCTGGACCTTTTTTTCCTGGCGCTGGGCATGGGGATGTTTTTGCTGGTCCGTCTCGGGGGATGTGTTTTTTCCAGGGGGGAGACGGCAATTTTCCTGCGCTATTTGTTTTTTTTGATCCTGCTGCTCGACTTTTTCTACCTTCTGGGCCAGTTTACGGCCGTGCTGGCGGGTTTCCGCAGGGTCTTTTTCCTCTGGTTCTTCATCGCCTGGTTCCTTTGCGTTTTCCTCCTGCCCGAGATGAGCCGCATCAGCGTCTTCAACGAATCGCGGTCCCTGGAGTCGGCCGAAAAGGTCAACCTGGAGAAATTCCGCAACCTGATGGCCCTGGAAAAGAAGTTCCGCGAATACCTGAAGGTGAATCCAACAGCCCCGCTGGATCAGGTCCGTGAGATGCAGAAGAGGTTCGCCGTCCAGTTCATCAACAGCAGCTATCTGGTGAACACCGGTCTCGAGACCAAGTACCTGCGCGAGGTGGAGCGGGTGATCACCGGCCACGAACGGCAGTCGATCCTCTTCCCCACCACCTACTATCAATTCATTACCGGCGAGGTGTCGGGAAAGGGGTACTACGGGTACCTGGACTTCATGAACTATATCATGGAGCTGCGCAATCGCTTCATCCAATTCTACCTGAAAAAGCGCTATGAGGAGCCGGAACCCCCGGTCGAGCCGTTCGTGAAGAATAACGAGAATATCTTTCGCTCGCCCAGCCGCCTGCCGGCCACCTTTCCCCTCGGCATGCTGGCCACGGCCCTCTATGGCCTGGCCCTGTTCATCCTGGCCTTCTGGCGCCTGCAGCGCCTGGTCTTCCAGCCATGATCTCCATCCGCGGCCTGGGGCTGGAGCATGGCGACACGCTGCTGGAGCCCCTCAGCCTGGACATCGCCGACGGCGAGATCTACTTCCTGCTCGACCGCCTCGGCTTCGACCTGCTGTTCCAGGTGCTGGGCGGCCTGCGGCGGGCCGCTGCCGGAGAGGTTCTGTTCGCCGGCGGCTCGGCGGGGAATGGGGGCTGCCAGGGCGCGGCGTTCATCAACCGCATCGCCGACGTGGCCGATTTTGAGACCGACGCCCGCATCGCCGATTGGATCGATTTCCTTTGCTCGGCCTGCGGCTTCGACCGCGAGCGCATATTCAAGACCCTCCTCGTCTGCAACTTCCACGAGCGGCACCTGAAGAAAAGGGCGCGCGAGCTCACGCCGGAAATATTCAAGCAGGCGTACCTGGCCGTCAGCCTGGCCGTGGACCGACCGAACCTCGTCATCAACGACTTCATCCGCGGCGCCGACAAAAGCTTCGAACTGAAGTTCAACAAACTGCTGCTGCAAATGAAAGCCCAGGGCCGGGCGATCCTCTATCTGGGCAGCGATATCTTCTACGCCTCGGAGATCGCCGACCGCGTGGGTTTCATCAAGGACGGCCGGCTGCTGTTCGAGGCGGACGCCGCCGACCTGAAGGAAATGGACATCAAGGACCTTTACCTGAAGTTCCTCAATTAGGCGCGGGCCTCACTTCTTCCTGATGCGCAGCTCGGCCATCTTCCGGTACAGCGAGGTCCGCGAGATGCCCAGTATCTTTGCCGCCTGGGTGTACTTGTAGTCCGTCTGGCTCAGGACATCCTGCATATGGCGGCTGGAGATCTCGGCCAGGCTGGGCTGGCGCCCCGGCACGCCGGCCTTGTTCGGGTGCAGGAGCTTGAGCGGCAGGTGCTCGGGGCCGATCTGGCCGGACAGGCCGGAGGCGGAGATCCTGAAGATGGTATTGCGCAGATCGCGCACGTTGCCCGGCCAGTCGTAGCGCGCCAGCAGGCGCTGCGCTTCGGCGCTGATGCCGCTGATGCGCCCGGGGTTGACCAGGTTGGCGATGCCCAGGAAATGGTCGGCCAGCGGCAGGATGTCCTCCCGGCGCTCGCGCAGGGGGGGCACCTGGATCTTCAGCTGGTCGATGCGGTAATAGAGATCGGCGCGGAAGCGCTTCTGCTGGACCTCTTCCTCCAGGTCCTTGTTGGTGGCGGCCAGGATGCGGATGTCGACCTGGACCGGGCTCTTGCTTTTCAGCGGCGTGAGCTCGCCGTTCTCCAGGACGCGCAGCAGCTTGGCCTGGAGGCTGAGCGGCAACTCGCCGATCTCGTCGAGCAGGATCGTGCCGTGGTCGGCCAGCAGGAATTTCCCCGGGGAATCGGCGTAAGCGCCCGTAAAGGCGCCTTTCTTGTACCCGAACAGCTCCGATTCGGCGAGGTTCTCGGGAATGGAGGCGCAGTTCACCGAGACCAGCGGCTGCTGGCGGCGGCTGGAGCCGGCATGGATGGCCTGGGCCATGAGCTCCTTGCCGGTGCCGGTCTCGCCGCTGATCAGCACGGTGTGCGGGGTGGCGGCGTATTCCCGGGCGGTGCGGATCACCTCGGCCATGGCCGCGCTGCGGAAGACGAACTTGTCGAAGCCGGCGTCGCCGCCGATCTCGCGCTTGAGGTCACGGCACTCGTCACGGGCCTGGATGTAGGCCAGGACCCGCTGCAGCGCGATGAGCAGCATGTCGGGATTGACCGGTTTCTGCAGGAAATCATGGGCCCCCTTTTTCATGGCCAGCACGGCGGCCTCGATGGACCCGGTCCCGGTCAGCACCACGATGCGGTGGGGATAATGGCGGGCGAAGCGCTCCAGGATGTCCATGCCGTCCCCGTCGGGGAGGGTCAGGTCGAGCAGGACCAGGTCGAAGGTCTCCCGTTGCAGGCGCCGGCTGGCATCCGCCAGATCGACGCTCTCCGACACCAGGAACCCGTTCTGCCCGAGGAATCTCCCCACCGATTCGCGCAGGGGAGCGTCGTCCTCGACCAGCAGGATGCGTTTTTTTTGTTCCATGTTCACCTCGCCGGCAGGATCAGGTTGACCCGGGTGCCCTGGCCCGAACTGTGGATCTCCAGGTCGCCCTTCAGTGTCTTCATGATGCTGTAGGATATGTAGAGACCGAGCCCGGTGCCTTCCTTCTTGGTGGTGAAGAAGGGCTCCAGCACACGGTTCTTGATGGCATCGGGGATGCCCGGCCCCGTGTCGCAGATGGCGATGATGTGATGGTTGTTCTTGGGCAACCCGTCGTATTCGCCATAGGCGCGGATTTCGACGGTCCCGCTTTCCTGGCCGGCCATGGCCTCGAGGGCGTTGAAAAGCACGTTGATGAATACCTGCTTCAGGCGGTCGCCGTCGCTGGAGACGCGGATCCCTTCTTCCGCCTGCACGCGGATCTTCACTTGGGCCGGGACCTTCCGGGCCGGGATCTCCCCCAGGATGCGCTCGATGAACTCGCGCAGGGGAAAACTGGAAACGTGCAGGTCCTTGAACTTCGAAAAGACCAGCAGCGACTCGATCAGTTGGTTGGCGCGGCCGACCTCGCGGTTGATCTTCTCGTAGGCGGCCATGACCGCCGCGTCGCCGTCCAGCAGGCCCTTGATGGCCGCCGCCTCGAAAAGGACCGTGGTCAGCGGCGTGCGCAGCTCGTGGGCCAGGGAGGCCGCCATCTGGCCCAGGAGCACCAGGCGGTCGAACTTGAACAGGCGGTAATAGTTCTTGTCATTCTCGAATTCCATGCGCTCGGCCTCGACCAGGGGGATGATCATGGTCGCCGCCGCCTGGACCGCGTCGACCAGGGCGCGCAGGCCCGGGCCGTCCTGGGTGTCGGCCCGCGCCAGGAGCAGGCCGCGGAAATAGCGGCGGGCATGCAGGGGGATGATCAGGTTGACGCCGTTGCGTGTCAGCAGGCCGTCGCAGTCGCGGTCGAAAAGATCAAAGTACATCTGCGTGCCTGGCCCGGCAGCCATGATCTCCCTGCGCCCGGTGAAGCTCTCCACCAGGCAGGATTCCTCGCGGACGAGCGGCAGGGGACCCGTGTCGCCGTCAGCGCCATAGGCACGGAAGGAGTTGCCCTCGGCCTCCTTGTAGTAAAGGAAGCAGCGCGCCACGGGGAAGCGGTTGCTCAGCATGGCGGCGAAGGCGGGAAGGAATCCCCTGGCACTGCGGGCGGCCTGCAGGGCTCGGGCGATCTCGACCAGGAATTCCTCGTGGCGGTGTGGGCGCATCGTTGGTTTTGACGTGAAATCCAACTATATATCGCCGGAAAAAGCTTGTCAAATCTCGATTCTCCTTGATTTTTATCGGGGTCTGTGCTATTTTACTTATCTACTTTTGGGAGTCGAACAATGAAAAAAACCAAAATCAATGAGGCTCATTACATCCTGAAGGGAAAAATGGTCGAATTCTGCGGCTGGGACCTGCCGGTCCAGTACTCCGGGGTGAACACCGAACACATGGCCGTGCGCACCACCGGCGGCATTTTCGATGTCAGCCACATGGGCGAGGTGTGGTTCCGCGGCCGCGAAGCCTTGAAGGCCGTCCAGCACATCATTTCCAACGACGCCTCCAAGCTGCAGCCGGGCCGGATCCAGTATGCCGGGCTGCTTACCGAGAGCGGCTGCTTCGTTGACGACCTGCTGGTCTACATGATGAAGGAGAACGAATACCTGCTGGTGGTCAACGCCGCCAACATTGAAAAGGATTTCCAGTGGATGAAGAAGCACGCCGCCCGCTTCGACGTGCTCGTCGAGAACCGCAGCGAGGAATACTCGCAGATCGCCGTGCAGGGGCCGACGGCCGAGAAACTGGTGCAGGAATTCGCCGAGATCGACCTCAAGCCCATGGGCTATTACCATTTCGCCCAGGGGCGGGTGCAGGGCATGGACGCCATCGTCTCGCGCACCGGCTATACCGGCGAGGACGGCTTCGAGATCTATTTCAAGTCGGACGCGGCCGCGGCCAGCAAGCTTTTCCTTGACCTGGCCGGCAAGGGGGAGAAGTACGACGCCCTGCCCGCCGGGCTCGGGGCACGCGACACGCTGCGCCTGGAGGCCAAGATGGCTCTCTACGGGAATGACATCGATGACAGCCACACCGTGCTGGAAGCCGACCTGGGCTGGATACTCAAGCTGAAGAAAGAGGAGCCCTTCATCGGCCAGGAAGCCCTGCTGCGCCAGAAGCAGGAGGGGATCCGCCGCAAGCTGGTGGGCTTCGAGCTGGTCGACCAGGGCATCGCCCGCCACGGCTATCCCATCACCGTCCAGGGCCGTGAGTTCGGCGCCGTCACCTCCGGCACCTTCGCCCCCTTCCTGAGACGAGCGATCGGCCTGGCCTACCTGCCGCTGGAGCATTCGGCCATCGGCAGCGAATTCCAGGTGGGCATCCGCGAAAAAACGGTCACCGCCAAGGTCGTGGAAACCCCGTTTTATAAAAGAAACAAGTAGGAGGAATCGAAATGGCTAAGGAAAATCTTCTGTACAGCAAGGATCATGAATGGGTGCTCAGCGCCGGCGGCGCGGTGACGATCGGCGTCACCGACTACGCCCAGCATGAGCTTGGCGACGTGGTTTTCGTTGACCTGCCCGCCGCGGGCAAGCAACTGAAGAAAGGCGACCCCGCAGCCAATATTGAATCGGTCAAGGCTGTTTCCGACGTCTATGCCCCGGTCACCGGCGCGATCACCGAGGTGAACGCCAAGCTGGGTGCCAATCCCGAGCTGGTCAACCAGGACCCTTTCGGCGAAGGCTGGATCTTCAAGATGAGCGTGAACCAGGCCTCCGAGCTTGAAGAGCTGATGGACCTGAAGAAATACGAAGAATACCTGAAGGGCATCGCCGGGGAATAAGCGATGAGATACCTGCCCCTGACCGACGCGGAACGGGAGGAGATGAAGCAGGTCATCGGCGTCTCCGA
>JALOLA010000013.1 GCA_025456205.1 Acidobacteriota bacterium
TCCAAGCCTGACCTTCTCCTGTTGTGGTCCCCGGCGCTGGACGTCGCTGCCGACGGCTGGTTCGTGAAGCTGCTCCAGGGCCGGGCGAATGCCGCGGCTTATTCGCCCCTGGAGCACGCCGGGGCGACGACTCCTCCGACCTGCATCGTCAACGGCGACAGGGACACCCTGACGCCGCTGACCAAGGCGGAGCGGTTCCGCGATCGCGTGATGCGGGCGGGTGGCGTCTGCGAGCTGCATGTCTATCCGGGAGTGGGTCATTTGCTGACCCGCAATCTGGCGGACCAGGAAGATAATTTCGACCCCGACCCGAAATTCAAGGCCGACGGCATCGCCCGGATGGAACGATTTCTGCGAAAGCACGGCTATCTTTAATTTTACTACTTTAAACGTATCGAAAAGCACGCCGAACCGTTGAATCCCGGCAAGTAAGCGATCTCACCGCGCGTCGATCCGGGCAACCCCAGTCATTGAACCGAAGACTCTCCGCGTTACGGCTTTCCTTATACAAAAAAGTATCCTGTCAACGAATCGGCGGGCTGCCGCGTCAAAGCGTATTCAGGGCAACGGCCAAGGAGAAAACCATGCAATTTGGCGCGAAACGAATATGGCTTGTCGCAGCGCTCTCTGTTCTATTCTTCAGCTTGCCGGGCGCGGCCGCGGAAACGAAATTGCTGCGTTATCCGGATATCCATAAAAAAGGGATCGTGTTTTGCTACGGCGGCGACCTGTACACCTCTTCGGTCACTGGGAAGAACGTCAGGCGACTAAGCGATTTTCCTGGAGAAGAGCTCTGGCCGAAATTTTCTCCCGATGGCGAGCAGATCGCCTTTACGGCGGAATTCGCAGGAAACAAGGATGTTTACGTAATGTCGGTTCATGGCGGCCAGGCGAAGCGGTTGACCTTTCACCCGGCGGCGGAGCATGTCGTTGACTGGCACCCGGACGGCAAAAGGATCATTTTCCGCTCCAACGGCAGCAGCTCCAGCTTCCGGTTCAACCGGCTTCATGCCGTGCCGGTTCAGGGCGGGCTGCCGGCCGTTCTGGAATTGCCGGAAGCGGAGTCGTCCGGGTTCAACGATGCCGGAGACAAGGTCGCCTATTGCCGGACCAGCGTGGATGCGCTGCTCTTCAAAAGGTATCGCGGTGGCATGGTGCCAGCTATCTGGACCTATGATTTTCCGGCGCGCAGTGCGGAACGGGTGATCGCCGATGGCTCCATCAACCATCACCCCGTGTGGATAGGCGAGCGCATCTATTTTGTCAGCGATCGCGGCAACCCCCGGGAACAGAATTTATGGGTGTATGATTGCAGCAGCAAAACCGTCCGTCAGATCACCTTTTTCAAGGAATGGGGCGTCAGGCAGCCGAGCAAGGGCGGCGATGAGATCATCTTTGAAAATGAAGGCGGGCTCCGGGTCTATAACACGAAAAGCGGGACGCTGCGCTCGCTGCGCATCGAGGTCCCCGGGACGTCCGGGCGGCCGGTGGCCCGGACGATCGACGCCAAAGAATTCATCAGCGGCTCACCGGTACTGTCGGCGGATGGCAAGAAAGTGATCCTGGCCGCCAGGGGCGACCTGTTCCTCCTGGATCCCGAAAATAAGCTTGCCAGGAACCTGACCCGGACTCCGGGAGCCAACGAACGGTATCCGGTTTGGAGCCCCACGGGACGGCGCTTCGCCTACATTTCGGATCGCTCGGGAGAGGACCAGGTCTATATCCAGGATGAGGACGGCGGCCATGCGCCGCTGCAGGTGACCCATTGCATCGCCTCCCGGCTGGGTGCGCTCAACTGGTCGCCGGATGGAAAAAACATCGGCTACGCGGACCACCGGGCCTGCTTCTATCTCCTCGATATCGAACGCAGGGAGACCAAAAAAATCTTTTTCAACGCCTATCTCGGCAGCGAGAAATTCGTGTCGGCTTCCTGGTCCCCGGATAGCCGTTGGCTCGCCTATGCCAGCGGGAATCCCAATTGGTTCAGTTCGATCTGGCTCTATTCCCTGGAAAACGGGAAAACCTGCCGGGTCACGGATGAATTTGTCCATTCAACAAATCCGCAATTCGATCCGGGAGGGAAATACCTCTACTGGATCGCCGCTTGCCAGGTCAATGTCGAGGATTCGTATTGGGATTTCGAGCATCATATGGTCAATCCCGCCAAAATCCTCGCGGCGACGCTGCAAAACGACATGCTTTCCCCGTTTTCGCCGGGACGGGAAATCAAAGCGGAAGAAAAGGAGGGCATGCCCTTGCCCTTGCGCATCGACGTGGAGGGATTGGGCCAAAGGGTGACCGCTCTGCCCAGCGAAGATTCCAATTACGGCAATCTCCTGGCGCTGAAGGGGAAATTGATCTATCGGTCCGAACCGGCCAAGGGCGAAGCATCGATCAGGGTGTTCGATATGGTCGGGAAAAAGGAATCACCGTTGCTGAAGGATGCCTGGTACTGCAGTCCCGCGGCTCATGCCGACGCGTTCGTGTATCGCACCGGGGGCACGATCGGCATTCTGGCGATGGGCGCGAATCAAAAAGCCGGGGACGTTCAGGTCGATCTCTCCGGCATGAAAATGACGATCGATAGTCGGAAAGAATGGCGGCAACTATTCCATGAGGCCTGGCGCATCCAGCGGGACTTCTTCTTTGACGAGAAGCTGCACGGTGTCGATTGGCAGGCGATGAAGCGGAAATATGAAACGCTACTGCCTTTTGTGGCCTCGCGCCGGGACCTCAACTATCTGCTCGAAGATCTGTTTGCGGAGCTGGGTCAAAGCCATTTGGAAATTAAGGGTGGTGATCTTCCGGAAATTCCCCGAGTCAAAAACGGCATACTCGGGATCGACCTGAAAGCGGATAAAAACAGCCGATTTTACAGGATCACCAGGATTTACCGCGGGCAAAATTGGGATGCGAAGCGGAGCAGCCCGCTCACGCTGCCGGGCATGAATATCAAGGCCGGGGATTATCTGCTGGCCATCGACGGGACGCCATTGCATGAAGGCGTCAACCCGGACTCATTATTGGAAAACAAGGCCGGCGCAACCGTCGCCTTGACCATTAATGCAGGACCTGCCTTGGAGGGCGCGAGAACGGTGCAGGTGAAAGCGGCGGAATTCTCGGAACAATGTGGTGATATCCTCCGCTACAACGATTGGGTTTTGAACAATATGGAAAAAGTGAGCCGGGCCAGCGGCGGGAAAGTCGGCTATATTCATATTCCTGATACGTACTACCCGGGAATCGAATCTTTTTTCCGCTACTATTATCCGCAACTCGACAAGCAGGCCTTGATCGTGGATATCCGCTTCAACAGCGGCGGATACCCGGCCTATTGGATGATCGAGCGTTTGAACCGCAAGTTGATCTATTATTCCCATTTGCCTCATGGAAAAGCCTCGATCAAGGAGCCTGATCCGGGTTTTTTCGGCTCCAAGATATGCATCGCCAATGAATGGGCCGAGTCGGGCGGGGAAGTGCTTGCCGCCACCTTTCGTCAAATGAATTGCGGGCTGCTTATTGGCCAAAGGACCTCCGGCAATTTAGCCTCCACCGGTGGGTTCCGTCTGCTGGATGGCGGCATCGTCGTTTATCCGGCAGAAGGGAAGCGAAACAACCAGGGTGAAAGCGTTATAGAAAACATCGGTGTTTTTCCCGATATCGATGTCAGCAACCGGCCGGACGAGGTGATCCGGGGAAGCGATCCGCAACTGGAGAGGGGCATCGACGAGATCATGAAGGAGTTGAAAGCAAAGGGAAATGGCGATTGAAATCGCGATGGTAATTGCGGACAGGCGTTTTTCAGACGCTGGCTGAGCGGATAATCGGGGTGGTCGTTTCGGGATACATTGGCAGGCGGTGGGATTTTTTCCGCATACGTGCTTGTCCCATCCTGTCTCATCGCGGTCCTTCCCAATGTCACCCGATATGGGTATAATGAGCGGAGGAGGCTGCCCATGCTGACACTGGCCCCTGAGGAATTGGTCGCCCTGGTCCGTTCCGTGTTTCCCCGCTATGAGACCGACAAGGCCCTGGCCATCCTGGTCGATATTCCGCGCGAAGAGGCCCTCGACAATCCCGCCTGGAAAGAGCGCCGGCGCCTGGCCCGCGAGTGGCATGCCCTGCTGGACGCCCGGAAAGCGGAGATACCGCTCATGGAAGTGAAGCTGATCGCCTATGCCGACGTGGGCTCGAACAACGCCGACCTGCCGGCCGACGGCTATCTCCTGGCAGGACCGATGCCGGAGACTGCCGCCGAACTGGAACGTGCCGGCGAACGGGTGAGCTTCGAGCAGGTTTTCTCCGGCACGCAACTCTACCTGGCCCCGACCGAGTATTCCACTACCGCGCCGCTGAAAGTGGCGGCCAGGCGCCACGGCTTCCGGGCGGCGACCATGCCCGGCTTCGCTGCCTCGATGATCCCGGCCCTGCGCATCGACTACGGCGAGGTGGCGCGGCGGGTGGAGATCCTGCAGTCCAGGCTCAGCGCGGCCGACCATGCCGACATCTCCTTCGCGGTGGACGGCAGGAGCGGCTACGACATGCACTTCGACCTGCGCTGGCGCGCGGCCCATGCCAGCTCCGGGCGCTTTCCCGATGCTGGCACCGCGGGCAACCTGCCCAGCGGCGAGGCCTACATTGTCCCCTATGAGGGCGAGAAAGGCGAGGGGAGCCGAACCGCCGGTGTCCTGCCTGTCGAGATCGACGGCGAGGTGGTCCTGTTCGATGTCCGCGCCAACCGCGCCGTGGCGGTGCGCGGCGACGGGGCGGCTGCCCGGGCCGAGCGCGCCCATCTGGCCGCCGAGCCGGCCTACGGCAACATGGCCGAGCTGGGCTTCGGCGTGCTGGCCGACTTCGGCCTGGAGCCGATCGGCGAGATCCTGCTCGACGAGAAGCTGGGCCTGCACATCGCCTTCGGGCGCAGCGAGCATTTCGGCGGCGCTGTGGGGCCCAAGGATTTTTCCGCGCCGGCGGCGGTCATCCACCTCGACCGCATCTACATCCCGCAGGCGCAGCCGCGCATCGCGGTGAACGCGGTGGTCCTGGGCTATGCCGACGGCCGCAGCGAAACCGTGATGGCCGGCGGCGCCTACGCCATTTTCTGACATGGGCCCCGACTGGCAAAACCCGCATTACGAGTATTATCGCCAGCAGAGGCGACGGGCGTTTGCCGCTCTTGCCGTCCTCGCCCTCGTCGTGATCGCCGTTTTGGCCCCCCGGCTGCTGCGGCGCGGCCCGGTCCCGGGCGCCGCGGCCGGGACGAGCGCCGCGGCACAGCCGCTTCGTTCCGCGCCCGCGCCCGCGCCCCGGCAGGTTCCGCGGCAGACGGGGATGGAAGAGCCCGCGGATGACTTTTTGCCGCCGTTCCCGGTGGCTGACGAGACCGGGCCGGCGATGCCCGCCCCGCTGCCCACGGCCCACGGCGGCAATGACGATTTCGCCGCGCGCAAGGCGTCGGCCCTCTCCCTCTATCGGCAGAACAAGCTGCCGGAGGCGCTGGAGCAGGTGCGGGCCGCCCTGGCCCTGCAGGCGGACGACGAGCTGCTCGAGCTGCTGGCGAAGCTGCAGCGGGAGATCCGCGTGCAGCGCAACTACGACCAGGCGCGCTCGGACAACTTCGTCGTGCTCTTCGACGGCTACGAGCATGAGGAGATAAGGCGCACGGTGCTGGACATCCTGAAGGACGCGTATGCCGAGATCGGCAAGGAACTGGATTTTTTCCCTTCCGAGCCCATCACCGTCATCCTGTACACCGGCGAGGATTTTTCCGACGTCACCCAGGCCCCGGGCTGGGCCGGCGGCATGTTCGGCAAGGTCGACGGCAAGATCCGCCTGCCGGTGCAGGGCGCCGAGGGCCAGGAGCGGACGCTGCGCCGGGTGCTGACCCATGAGTACGTCCATGCCCTGCTGCACGCCCTGGCGCCGGCTACGCCCCTCTGGCTGCATGAGGGCCTGGCCCAGTACCTCAGCGGCGACCAGGCGGTCAGCGTGGCCCAGCTGATCCCGCTGGCCATGCTGGCCAACGGCTTCCCGCGCCAGGCGCGGCCCGCCTACGTGGCCTATATGGAAAGCCTGCAGGCGGTGCAGGACCTGGTGGAGGAACGCGGCATGCCGCGCCTGCGCCGGCTGCTGGACGGGTTGGGCGCCGGCAAGGGCCTGGAAGCGGCCTTCGCCGCCGCCTATGGGCAGCCTTTCAGCCGCTGGGCGGCCGGATGGCGGCCGGTCGAGCGCGGGGAAACGGCGGCCACGGGGCCGGAAAAGAATGATGGATAAAAAGAGATCAGACGCAGCTGCAGGCTCATATTGCAACCGTTCGCCGGCAAAGGCTACAAGCGGAAAAGGCGAGGCTGAAGGGACGTGACCGCCGACGGGTCAGCGCCGCGGCAGCAGCAATGACCTGAGGCTGGAGAAGGCGCGGTCGATATTGGCGTCGTCGAGCAGGATAACGAACTCGGTGTAGGTGGAGACGACCTCGGTCACGTTGATGTTGTCCCAGGCCAGCAGCTTGAGGACCAGGTAGTAGATACCGGGGGCGGCCACGGTCTGCGGACTCAGGCGCAGGATGATCGCCGACAGCCCGTCATAGCGCGCCAGCAGGCGTTCGCCGGCAAAGATGCGCTGCATGGCGCCCGACAGGTCGGAGCTGACGATGGCCGTCACTTCGTCGGCGCCGCTGGAAAAAGTGACGAAGCGGTCGCCGCGCCCGCGGATCTCCTGCAGCAGCTTGATCTGCCTGGGCAGCATCGTCTCCGAGTTCCTGAACGTGAATTCGCTCAGGTGCGAGCGCACGGTGATGTCGCTGACATACTTGGCCATTTCCTTGGGTCGCGGCTGTTTTCCCCTGATCCGCTCCGCCAGCCGCTTCAGGGCCATGACCAGGGCGGCGTCACTGACGTCCTTGAGCAGCCGCTTCTCGATGCCCGGGCGCAGGGAACGGGCCAGGGCGGAGAGGTTGATGATCCCGGAGGCGAGTCCTTCCTCAAGGAAAGGCGTCTGGGCCACGATCTTGCTGAGCGCGTCACTGATGGAAACCATGGTCCCAATATAGCAGAAATCGTTTTTTTAAGTCAATTTATTTGTAGCCGATGTTTAAAAATAAACATTATTTCAATTAATTTAAAATAAAATCAATTTATTTGACGCTCAACGATGGATGGCTATAATCGCGTTGAATATCACTTTTGGAGGTGTTTCATGCTCATTCTGGTTGAATGCCCGGTTTGCGGGGAAGAAAAGGAGTTCCCGGCCGATGCGGCCGTCGGGATGCGCCGCGGCTGCCGTCGCTGCTGGGCCGTGCTGGAGATCCGCGCGCTCGTGCCTTTGGAGGTCGCCAAAATTCCCTTATGCGCGGAGGACTTCGGGATATGACGGATATGAATGCCGCGGCCTTGAACAGGGGGAAGGTCGCCGTCCTCGACGCAACCCTGCGCGAGGGCGAGCAAGCGCCGGGCGTCTGCTTCGCTCCTCATGTCAAGATGGCGATCTGCGAACTTCTGGACGAGATCGGCGTCGATATCATCGAGGCTGGCCACCCGGTGGTCAGCGATGAGATCCGCCGCGGCATCGGGGTGCTCGCCCGCCGCGGTTTCCGCGCCTGCATCGGCGCCCATGCCCGGGCGCTGAGGCATGACGTCGAGGCGGGCGTGGACAGCGGCGCCGGTTTCCTGGGCATATTCCTCTGCTTGTCCCCCGAACGGCTCAGGGACCGGGGCGTGACACTCCCGGCCGCCCTCGAATGCGCGGCCGAATCCATCGCCCTGGCCAAGGAGCGCCAGCCCGGGCTGATCGTGCGCTTCACTCCCGAGGACGGCGTCCGCTCTCCGCTCGCCGACGTCGTGGAAGCGGCCCGCGTCGCCGTCGGGGCCGGCGCCGATATCATCAGCGTCGCCGATACGACCGGCAGCATGGTCCCGGGCGGTGATCGCAGCCTTTATGACTGGGTAAGCCGGTTCCGCGAGCGACTGGCGGGTCAGGGGTCTTTTCCGCGCATCGCCGTCCATTGTCATAATGACCGCGGGCTGGCCCTGGCCAACGCTCTCGACGCCCTGCGCGCCGGCGCATCGATCATCGACGCCTCGGTGCTCGGCCTGGGCGAGCGGGCCGGCATCGTCGACCTGGCATCGCTGCTGGCCGTGCTTTCCCAGGATTTGCCCGGCAGCGGCAGCTGGCGCCTCGACAAGCTCGCCGAACTCTATCGCCTGGTCAGTCATTATTCGGGGGTCGATGTGCCGGTTCATTTTCCGGTCATGGGGCGCAATGCTTTCAGCCATTGCGCCGGGGTCCACAGCCAGGCGGCCCTGCGCGATCCCCGCCATTATCAGAGCCTCGATCCGCGGCCGTTCGGGCTGCGCCCGGAACTGATCCTCGACCATATGACGGGGCGCACCGCGCTGCAGCATGCGCTGGAGCGTATTGGCGTTAGTGGCATTGACGGGGAACTCCTGTCCCTGGTGCTGGAGCGGGTCAAGGAAACCGGCCAGAAAGGGCGGGTGGTCACTCTCGAGGAACTGCGCTGGATCATCGACTACGAAAAACGATCGCCGCCCGGCTTGCCGGCGCGAATGACGCGTACGGCATGATCCGCACCTCCCCGTAAGTGGCCGGGAAGGGCCTTGAAAAAAGTTCCGCGCCATGCTATCCAATGGCATCTGCAAGTTGGACGGGAGCCATGTGGCGCCGCAAGCCGGGAGGATAACATGAATTGGGAATGGACAAGGGAGATCAGCCCCGTCTGGCTGGCGCTGGCGGCGACCCTGTTCACCTGGGGGGTCACTGCCCTTGGGGCCGCCATGGTCTTCTTCTTCAAGGAGCTGAACAAGCGGCTGCTCAACACCATGCTCGGTTTCGCCGCCGGCGTGATGATCGCCGCCAGCTACTGGTCGCTGCTGGCGCCGGCCATCGAGATGTCGCGGGCGCGCGGCGGACCCCCCTGGCTCCCCGCGCTCGTGGGATTTCTCGCAGGGGGAGCCTTTTTACTGGCGATCGACAAGGTCCTGCCCCACTTGCACATGGGCCTCGACTCGGGGCACGCGGAAGGCATCAAAACCTCGTGGCAGCGGAGCACCCTGCTCATCCTGGCCATCACGCTGCACAACATCCCGGAGGGCCTCGCCGTCGGCGTCGCTTTCGGCTCGCTGGCCGACGGCTGGACGCCGGGCGCGCTGGGCGGTGCCGTGGCCCTGGCCTTCGGCATCGGGCTGCAGAACTTTCCCGAGGGGGCGGCCGTATCGGTCCCGCTGCGCCGCGAGGGATTCTCCCGCGCCAGGGCGTTCTGGTACGGCCAGCTGTCGGGAATGGTCGAGCCCCTGGCCGGAGTGGCGGGCGTGGCGCTGGTGGTGCTGGTCAAGCCGCTGCTGCCCTATGCCCTGGCGTTCGCCGCCGGGGCCATGATCTTCGTGGTCGTGGAAGAACTGATCCCCGAGGCGCAGCGCGGCGACGAAACCGATTTCTCCACCATCGGCGCCATGCTCGGCTTTGCGGCCATGATGTTCCTGGACGTGGCACTGGGATAGAAAAAAGCTCTCGGTGCAGTGCGTACGGCAAGAATTAAATTCAGGCAACACTGTCACAACTGGCTTGTTAATTATTTCGTCCCTGGCCGCCCAGGAATTTATCCCGGCACTCGCTTGAGCAAAAATAGAGGGTTTCTTTTTTCCCCGGCAGGGAAACGGCCTGGCTGAGCGGCACCCAGGTGCCGCAGGCCGGGTCCTGGACCATTTCTTCAACCGGCTGATCCTTGGACGGCTCGAAGGTCCGCGGCTTCGGCGCCGGGACGGCGCCGCGCCGCAGCCAGCGGTAGAGGATGTAGATGACCCAGGCCAGCAGGATGAGCTGGAACATCAAAGGAGCTGCAGGCCCGTTTTTTCGGCGGCGGCCACCAGTTGCCCGCTTTCGATCAGGTCGGCGATGTGGCGGATGGGGATGTCCATGCGCGTATCCTCGTTCAGGAAGGGCACCTGCTTGCGGATGAGGGCCTTGACGCTCTCCAGCGGCTGCGAGCTTTTCAGGTCATAGAAGTCGAGGGCCTGGGCCGCGGCCATCAGCTCGATGGCCAGGATGAGGCGCAGGTTGCCGATGATCTCGCGTGCCTTGCGGGCGCCGATGGTGCCCATGCTGACGTGGTCTTCCTGGTTGGCCGAGGTGGGGATGTTGTCCACCGAGGCCGGATGGGCCAGGGACTTGTTCTCCGAAGCCAGCGCCGTGGCGGTGACATGCACGATCATGAAGCCCGAGTTCAGCCCGTTGTCCGCGACCAGGAAATTGGGCAGCCCCATGTTGGAAGCGGGGTTGATCAGGCGGTCGATGCGCCGCTCGGAGATGTTGCCCAGCTCGGTCATGACGATGGACAGGAAATCCATGGCAAAGGCCACCGGCTCGCCGTGGAAGTTGCCGCCCGACAGGATGATCTTCTTCTGCGGGAAGATCAGCGGGTTCTCGGTGGCCGAGTTCGTCTCGATCTCCAGCACTCGGCGCACGTGCTTCAGCGTATCGCGCACGGCCCCATGCACTTGGGGAATGCAGCGGACCGAATAGGCGTCCTGCACTTTCTTCTTGCCCTGGTGCGATATCCACAGCGGCGAGTCCTTGATCAGGTGCATGATATTGCGGGCGCTTTCCATCTGCCCCGGGTGGCGTCGTACGTCCTGGATCTCCTCGTAGAAGGGGCTGGGGCTGCCCAGCTGGGCCTCGAAGGTCATGGCGCCCGCGATGTCGGCCGTCTTGGCCAGGTTCTCCGCTTCGAGAAGATTAAAGATGCCGATGGCGGTCATGACCTGGGTGCCGTTGATCAGCGCCAATCCCTCTTTTTCCAGCAGCTCCAGGGGCTGCAGCCCCGCCTTCTTCAGGGCCGCGGCGGCATTCATCTCCTGGCCCTGGAACAGCACCTCGCCCTCGCCGATCAGGACCATGGCCAGGTGCGAAAGGGGGGCCAGGTCTCCGGAGGCGCCCACCGAGCCCTTGGAAGGGATCATGGGCACGATGTCCTTGTTCAGCAGGTCCAGCAGCAGCTGCACCACTTCCAGGCGCACGCCGCTGTAGCCTTTGGCCAGCACGTTGGCGCGCAGCAGGATCACGCCGCGCCCGATGTCGGCGGGCAGGCAGGGGCCGACGCCGGCGGTATGGCTCTGGATCAGGTTGCGCTGCAGCCGCTTCAGGTCCTTCTTTTCGATGCGGCGCTGGGCCAGCGCCCCGAAGCCGGTGTTGATGCCGTAATAGGGCTTGTCGCTGTGCAGGAATTCCTCGAGGACCTGCCGGCAGTTGCGGACTTTCTCTTCGGCGGCCGGGGAGAGCTCGACGCGCTTGCGCAGGCGGGCAACGCGGTCGAATTCCTCCAGGGTGAGCCTGTCGCCGTCGATCTGGATGGGCATGGTCCCGTTTCCCCGCCGGGTCAGCCGATGTTCTTGGTCGCGCCCAGCAGCTCCAGCGAGATGACGTGCTTCTGGATCTCGTTCGTCCCCTCGTAGATCTGCAGCAGCTTGGCGTCGCGCATCATTTTCTCGACCGGGTACTCCTTCATGTAGCCGTAGCCGCCGAAAAGCTGCACGGCGTCGACGGTGACCTTCATGGCCACGTCGGTGGCCATGACCTTGGCCATGGCCGATTCCTTGGAGGCCTTCATGCCGTTGTCCAGCATCCATGCCGAGCGGTAGACCATCAGCCGCGCCGCCTCGATCTCGGTGGCCATCTCGGCCAGCTTGAAAGCGTTGTGCTGGAAGGTGGCGATGGGCCGGCCGAACTGCACCCGCGACTGGGTGTATTTCAGCGCCTCCTCGAAGGCGGCCCGGGCCACGCCCACGCCGCCGGCTCCCACGGCGGGCCGGGCGTAGTCGAGCGTCTTCATGGCGATGATGAAGCCCATGCCCTCGCGCCTGAGGACGTTGGCGGCCGGGATCTTGACCTCGTCGAAATAGATCTCGGTGGTGTTGGAGGCGCGGTGCCCCATCTTGTTCTCGTGCTTGCCGATGGTGATGCCCTGCGTGTCCATGGGCACGATGAAGGCCGTGAGGCCGCGGGCGCCGCGCGATTTGTCGGTGGAGGCGAAAACCACCCCCAACTGCGACACGCCGCCGTTGGTGATGAAGGTCTTGGAGCCGTTGATCACGTATTGGTCGCCCTTCTTCACGGCGGTGGTCTGGATGGCGGAGTTGTCGGATCCGGCCTCCTTCTCGGTAAGGGCGAAGCAGGCGAAGGTCATCTTCTCGGTCAGCGGCGTCAGAAACTTCTTCTTCTGCTCGTCGCTGCCGAAGAGCACGATGGGAGTGGTGGCCAGCGTGTTGGCCATGATCGACGTGTACATGCCGGCGCAGCCCCAGGCGAGCTCCTCGCAGACGATGGTGTTGATCAGGGTCGAGAAGCCGGCGCCGTTGTACTCGGCCGGGATGCCCGAGGTGAGGAAGCCGGCGGCGAACGCCTTCTGCATGATCTCGAGGGGAAACTCGTTCTTCTCGTCATATTCGTGGCTCTTGGGTCGCATCTCCTTTTCGGCGAACTTGTGGGTCTCTTCCTTGAATGCCAGGTGTTCCTCGCTGAGGGCAAAGTCCATTGTTTTCTCCTGCGGTTGAATTAGATTTTTATCGTCTTCATCTCGTTCAGCACTTCCATGGCGCTCTGGAAGCGCTGCTCGCGCTTTTTCTCCATGCATTTCTCGATGATATAGCAAAGCTTCTCGGGAACGTCGCTGCGGTATTTCTTGATCGGCGGCACCGGGTCGAACAGGTGCTGGTAGAAGATGTTCTCGCCCTTGAAGGGGACGTGGCCGGTGGTCAGGTGGAAGAGGGTGGTGCCCGACGAGTAGATGTCGGTGCGGTGGTCGACCGGGATGCCCTGGATCTGCTCCGGCGACATGTAGTAGGGCGTGCCGGTGATGACGCCGCTCTCGCCCTTCTTCTGGTCGCCCAGGATCACGGCCAGGCCGAAATCCATGATCTTGATCTCCTTCTGCTTGGTGATCATGATGTTGTGCGGCTTGATGTCGCGGTGGATGATCCCCTTGCGGTGGGAGTAATCCAGGGCCTTGAAGAGCTTGATGGCGATGAAGATGACCTGCGAGGGGGAAAAGGCCTTCTTGCGGCGGATGAGGTTCATGAAGTTCTCGCCCTCGATGTACTCCATGGAGATGAAGTAGTCGTCCTTGATCTGGCCGACGTCGTAGACGGTGACGATGTTGGCCTGGGTCAGGGAGGCGGTGGAGCGCGCCTCGGAGAAGAAGCGCTCCAGGTTGCGCTTGTCGGCGACCAGCGTCTTGTTCAGGATCTTCAGGGCCACCACGCGCTTGAGCACGGTGTCCTCGGCCTTGAAGACGACGCCCATGCCGCCCTCGCCGATCTTCTCGATGATGCGGTAGCGCTCGCTGGAGTCCTCGCTGATCAGCTCCATCTCCTTGTATTTCTGGATCAGGCTCTCCACGTCCTTGATCTTCTGGTGCACGTCGCGAAAGGAGTAGTCCTCGGTCAGGATCATCTGGTAGATCTCGAAGGCCTTCTTGAAGTTGCCCGAGTTCTCGTAGGCCTGGCCCAGCACGTAGAACCACTCGATGTTCGACTTGTCGATGGCGTTCTCGCCCAGCAGCTTCTCGATCTTCTCGATGACCAGCTGCGGCTTGCGGTTCTTCAGGAAGATGTTGGCCATGTGGGTGATGGCGGAGTTGTAATCGGGGGAGTCGACGGGGACGAGCTGGAAGTTGGCCAGGGCACGGCGGTCGTCGTCGACCTTGATGAAGGAAGATCCGGCCTTGAAGTATTCCTGGGCGTTCTCGTACAGCTCGCCGGCCTTCTGGAACTTGCCGTATTTCAGCGAGATGTTGGCGGCCATCTTCCATTCCCGGCCCATCTCGAACATCTTGGCCGCCTCTTCCTCGTTGCCGTCCTTGAGGTAATTGTCGGCGGCGCCCAAAAAGTTCTGGTTCATGAAATAGCAGTGGGCCGCCTTGGCGAACTTCTTGTCCCATTCGAAGAGCTCGGCGGCGCGCGTGTAATCCTCGCCCTTGAGGAAGCACTCGGCCGCCTCCAGGGTGCTGCCCTTGGCGAAGGCGTGCTCGCCGCGCAGCAGGCAGGCGATCTTGGGCTGGTCCAGCTTCTCGTACATCTCGGCGGCCTTCAGCGGCAGCTGGGCGCGCTCGTAGTTCTTGGCGGCGTCGGAAACACGGTTCATCTTGAAGGCGATCTCGGCCGCTTTTTCGAATTTCCCGTACTTGATCAGCAGGTCGTAGGCTTTCTCGAGCTCGTTCAGCTGGACGTAGAGGTCCACGGCCTTGAGCAGCTCCTGCTCCAGCTGTTTGGAGCTCTGGTAGCCCACCGTTGTGTCGAAGCTGGTGATGAACCACTTTTCGAAGTTGGTGGCCGCCTTCTTGATGTTGCCGCTCTTTTCATAGATGTAGGCCGCTTTCTTGTAAAAGCCCTTTTTCTCGTAGATCTGGGCCGCCTTGTCGTAGCGCTCGTAGTTGTAATACAGCTCCGCGGCCTCCTGGAAGCGGTTGTTGTTCTCCAGGACGGTGCCGGCGGCCTCGATGTTCTTGCGCTTGAGCAGGAGCTTGACCAGGTTGTCGCTGTTGCCGCTTCTCTTGTAGATCTCGATGGCCTCGCTTTCCTTGTTCAGCTTCTCCAGCAGCTCGCCCATGATGTCGTATTCCTGGCCTTCCTCGTAGACCTGCAGGGCTTTCTTGTACTCGCCGATCTCCTCGTAGATCTTGCCCGACTTGAGGAACATGTTCTGCTTGCGGGCGCGCTTGGCGTCACGCTCCATGTAGGCCTTCTTGGCCAGCAGGTAGAAGAAGGCCTCGAAAAAAGAGCGGTTCTGGAAGGCGGACACCTTGGCGGTCTTGAGGATCTGGTAGACGATCTTCAGGATCAGGAGCATGACGGCCACGATGATGGCCAGTTTTGCCAGGGGATTGCTCAGTATTTCATCCATTGTGATAAGCAAAAAGTATAGCAAACCTGTTAAAAAAAAGCAATTTCAAATTGACTTTGCCGCCGCAGGCAAATATAATCGTTGCAGCAACGACAAACGGAGCGCAACATGGACCAGCTGTTCAGCCAGTACCCGCGGTTGGGAGCGTTCCTGGCCATTTTTCTGCCCGAATTCCAGCTGGAGAAGCGCGAATTCAACAAGGAGAACGCCGACCGCCTGATCGCCTGCCTGGTCGGCGTGCTGGACGCCCTGTTCAAGGCGGAGAACCTGGCCCGGCGGAAGAACCTGCGCCTGGCGCCGGGCAAGACCTTTTTTCCCGACGACATGCTGTTGGTCCTGGAAAACGTCGCCGCCTACCTGCAGACTTTCAACACCCAGGTCCTGAGCATGAGCAAGACCGAGCGCCAGACGCTGGTGTTCATCCTGGAGAACGTCGGCGACTACCTGAAGAACGGGCGGCTTCAGGAGGCGGAAAAGGGAAAAAAGAACCTTTTCTTCGATTATAAGTTCTGGATCGAGAACCTGTTCAAGCTATTCGACCAGAAGATCAGCGGCGCCGTGACGGCCAGCAAGCGCGTGACCCCGAAGAACCTGTTCGGTCCGCAGGAGGCGCTGCACGACGAGCTGATCTACGGCAACGCCACCCTGAGCTTCAGCCTGTTCCCGTTCGCCGTCATCCAGGAGGGGCGGGTCCTCTTCCTGGCGCAGCTGGACGAGACCGGTGCGCGTTTTCGCGACGGCGCCGGGGACAGCGCGCCGGCCTTCAGCGCCGACGGCCTTTGGCAGAAGGTCGGCGAGTTCCTGCTGGCCAATTTCGCCTTCGCCGACCTGGAGCGGGTCGAATGCCAGCTGCCCGGGGGCGAAGCCGGGGGCCTGGGCCGCAGGCGCCAGGTGGAAGCGGCGCAGCGCGACCAGCAGCTGAAGCTGTTCGCCGAGAGCCAGCTGCTGCTGGAGGAGATCGCTTTCGAGGACCTCAGCATGCCCCTGGTCTACCTGCTGCAGATCCGCAACCTGGCCGAGCTGGGCCGCGGCCTGGAGATGAAGCGGCTGCTGCAGAAATTCCTGCTGTTCTATCCGTTCTACGCCGAGGGCCACGAGTTGATGGGAGACGTCTATGCCCGCGAGGAGAACATCGAGCTGGCCCTGAACTTTTACGAAAAGGCGCTGCTGATCTCCCAGAGCAAGGGCCTGGCCGACAAGATCAAGAAAGCCAGGGATTTCCTGGAAAAGGGCCGGGGCAAGCCGGAAGCGCAGAAGAACGACGCGTTCTTCGACATCACCGACGCGGTGATCCAGAACGAGCAGCGCATCATCGGCCGCGGCAAGGAACTGCGGCAGATGATCGAGATCCTCATTTCCAACTCGAAGCGCAACCTGCTGCTGATTGGCGAGCGCGGCGTGGGCAAGTCGACCCTGGTGCGCCTGCTGGCGCAGAAGATCATCTTCGGCGAGGTGCCGGGGGCGCTGAGGGAGAAACGGATCAAGGAGATCAATTTCGTCGCCCTGCTCACCGGCTCCAAGTATCGCGGCCAGTTCGAGGAGAAGGTCCTGAAGCTGCTGCAGGAGTTCAAGGCGCAGAACGCCATCCTGGTGCTGGAGGACATGCACCTGATGATGTCCACCGGCGCGGCCCGCGGCACCTCCCTGGACCTGGTCAACATCCTCAAGAATTTCCTGCGCGACAACTCCATCCAGGTCATTGCCACCACCGACTATGAGGAATACAAGAACACCATCGAGAAGGACAACTCCCTGCTGGGCTATTTCCAGAAGATCGTCGTCAACGAGCTGTCAGCGGAAGGGACGCGCAGGATCCTCAGGGACCTGGTCGGCCAGGTGGTCGCCGCCGACAGCCTGCTGGTCTCCAGCCAGATCATCGAGGACATCGTCGAGAGCGCCAAGCGCGACATCCGCGAGCGCAAGCTCCCGGACGCGGCCATCATGCTCCTGGAGCGCTGCATCGCCAAGGTCAAGCTGAAGAACAGCGCCGGCGGCGGGCCGCTGAAGATCGAGGAGGCCGACGTGCTGGAGGTGCTGGCCGACATCGGCAACCTGCCCGAGACCAATATCTCCATCTCGCTCAAGAGCCGCCTGGGCTGCCTGCGGGCCAACATCCTGAAGCGCATCGTCGGCCAGGACGATGCGGTGGCCAAGATGGTATCGTCGGTCATCACCTCCAAGCTGGGCTACGACGTCAAGAAGAACCGCCCCGACGGCGTCTTCATGTTCATCGGCCCCACCGGCGTGGGCAAGACCGAGACCGCCATCGCCCTGAGCGAGGCGCTCTATGGCAGCCAGGACTACCTCATCCGCATCGACATGTCGGAATACATGGAGAAGTTCACCTATTCGCGCTTCGTCGGGGCGGCGCCCGGCTACGTGGGCTACTATGACGCCAACCAGCTCACCGACAAGGTGCGCCTCAACCCCTATTCCGTCATCCTGCTGGACGAGATCGAGAAGGCCGACGCGCAGCTGCTGAACATCTTCCTGCAGGTCTTCGACGCCGGCCGGCTGACCGATGCCCGCGGCAACGTCATCGATTTTTCCAAGACCACCATCGTCATGACCTCCAACATCGGCACTTCGCTGTTCAGCAAGGCCAACATGGGCTACAAGAGCACCTCGGAGGAGACGCAGGTCTCGCGCGCCACCCTGATCAAGTCCCTGAAAAAATACTTTTCCCCGGAATTCCTCAACCGCATCGACGAGATCGTTGTCTTCCACCACCTGCGTGACGGCGACATCAAGGCGATCATCGACATTCACCTGCGCGAGGTGCGCCGCGACCTGGAGAAGCAGGGCAAGGAGCTGGTCGTGCCCGAGGAGGTGCTGGCCCATATCGCCGCCCGCGGCTACTCCCTCGAGTACGGGGCGCGCAACCTGAACCGCGTGCTGAAAAAAGAACTGCTGGAAAAGATCGCCTACCTGTCCCTGGAAAAGGAATGGGAGGAGGCGCGCTACCTGGCCTGCCGCCTGCGCGACGACGAGATCGAGATCCTTCCCGAGCCGGCCGCGGCCGCGCTGTCCGCCGCCCGCGAACTGGAGGAGGCCAAGGGGGAATAAGGTTGTCGACCGGCGGCCCGGTCAATTCGGGGAGGACAGCAGCTGGTAATACTCTTCCGGGGCTTCGCGGATGGCGATGCCGATGTTGTTGGAAGACTGCCGGGAAACCACGCGGGTGATCCAGCGCACGTCGCCTTTCAGCGTGATGACCTTGTTGCCGAACTGCAGCTTGATGTCGACGCTCTGGTTCCTCGGCGGGCGGCTCATGGAGATCTTGATGCCGCCCTGGGACATGTCGACGACGATCGCCGGCTTGTCTTCGAGGCTGGAGAGGACCCGCCTCTTGATGCGCATTTCTTTTCTCTGCTCCATGCTCCACCTCCCCGCGTCCTGGCGAAGTTCGATTCCGCTGGCCCCATTATAACTTCATTTATTGTTTTTTTCAAAGGCAATAGTGCCGGGCCGGGAGCCGAAGCCCTCGGCAAGCAGAAGGAAGCCGGCCACCAGCATGACCAGGCAGGCGCCGGGGACCAGGACCAGGCCCGGTCGCTCGAGGAGATGGCCGCGGCCGGAGTCGATCATGCCGCCCAGGGTCGGCAGACGGGGGTCCAGCCCGAGCCCCAGGAAGTTCAGGCTGGCCTCGGCCAGGATGACCGCGGCGATGCCGGAAACGGCCTGGGTGAGAAGAACGGGGAAGAGCAGCGGCAGGACGTGCTGCCTGGCGATGTGCCGCGGCGAGGCGTTGAAGCCGAGGGCGGCCAGGATGAAATCCTGTTCCTTGATCCTCAGGACCTCGCCGCGCACCAGGCGCGCGGTTCCCGCCCAGCCGCCGGCGGCCAGGGCCAGGACCAGGTGCAGGATCCCCTGGCCCCACAAGGCGGCCAGGAGCAGCGCCAGAAGGAGGCCGGGAAATGCCAGGGCGAGATCGGCCGCGCGCATGATGGCGGAACCCAGCCATCCGCCGTGCCAGCCGGCCAGGTAGCCCAGGACGAGCCCGCCGCCCGTGGCCAGCGCGACCACGACCAGGGCGACGGCCAGCGATACCAGCGTGCCGCAAGCCAGGCAGGACAGGATATCGCGCCCGAGGGCATCGGTGCCGAGAGGGTGGCCGGGGGCCGGCGGCAGCAGGCGCTGGGGCAGGTGCAGGTCCAGGTCGATGCCCGCGGCCAGGAGACCGCCGACGAGCGCAGCGCCGAGCACCGCCAGGAGCAGGACGCCCAGGCGGAAGCGCGGGTCGCGCCTATCCGGTCCGATCATGGCCGATGCGCGGGTCGAGCAGCGGATAGGAGAGGTCGACCAGCAGGTTCAGCAAAAGGTAGAGCGCGGCCATCAGCAGCACCGTTCCCTGGATCACGGGGAAGTCGCGCTGGCGGACGGCGCGGACCAGCAGCGTGCCGATGCCGGGCCAGGAGAACACGCTCTCGACGACGATGGCGCCGCTGAGCAGGGCCCCCGCCTGCATGCCGGCCAGGGTGACGATGGGGAGCAGCGCGTTCTTCAGTATGTGGCGCCTGTAGACCTGCGCCTGCGAAAGGCCCTTGGCCATGGCCAGGAGCACGTAGGGGCGCTGCGATTCCTTCTGCAGCGCCGTCCGCACCATGCGCGTGAGGAAGGCGCTGAGCGGGATGGCCAGGGTCAGGGCGGGCAGGACGAGGAATTCGCCGCTGCCGCTCCCGGAAACGGGGAAAATCCCCAGTCCCAGCGCGAAGACCAGGATCAGGAAAAGGCCGATGAGAAAGACCGGGACCGCCAGCCCGATCGTGGAAAAGGCCATGACCAGGGCCTCCCATGGCCGGTTTCCCCTGTAAAGCGAAAGGAACCCCAGCAGCAGTGAAAGCGGCAGCGTGAGCGCCATGGCGGCCAGGGCCAATAGCGCCGTGTTCGGCAGGTATCTACGCAGGGTGGCCATGACGGGCCTGCGATCGACCAGCGATTCACCAAGGTCCAGCACCGCCAGCCTGAGAAGGAAGCGGGCATACTGTTCGGCCAGGGGCCGGTCCAGCCGCAGCGAGTGCCGCAGGCGCGCGACATCCTGCCGGTCGGGGTTCGGCCCCAGGATCTCCAGCAACGGGTCGCCGGGGATCGAGCGCGCCAGCAAGAAGATCAGGCTGGCCGCGCCCCAGATATATAGCAGGAGCAGGCCGGAGCTCTTCAGCAGCCGCCGCGTCATGGCGAGATGCGGTACTTCTTCAGCAGGTTGAAGAGGGCCATGCGGCTGATCCCCAGCTTTTCCGCGGTCCGGTTCCGCTGTCCGTTCATTTCCTTCAGCGTCTTCAGCAACAGGTCCTTTTCGTGCTCCTGCCGCGCGGCCTTCCAGCTGAAGGATGCCTTGGCCGCCCCGGCCGGGAGCTCCAGCTCGGGGTTGAACGTGATCATGTTCTTGATCCGCGATTCCAGCTCGCGCACATTGCCGGGGAACTCTTCGCCGCGGAACATGTCGGCCATGGCTTCCAGACGGTCCGCTCCCTGGTCCGGGTAGCCGAACTTCTTGAGAAAATGGCCGATGAGCAGTGGAATGTCATCGCGGCGCTCGCGCAGGGGCGGGATGCGGATGACCAGGTCCTGGAGCCGGTAGAACAGGTCCTCGCGGAACAGATTTTTGCGGATCAGCTCACCCAGGTCGCGGTTGCTGGCGGAAACCAGGCGCACATCGACGTGGACGGTCTTGTTCTCCCCCAGGCGGCGGATCTCCCTTTCCTGCAGCGCCCGCAGCAGCTTGGCCTGCAGCGCCAGGGGCAGGTCGGCGATCTCGTCCAGGAAGAGAGTGCCGCGGTCGGCCGCCTCCAGCAGGCCGACGCGGTTTTCGCCGGCGCCGCTGAACGCCCCCTTCCTGAAGCCGAACAGCTCCGCCTCCAGGAGCGTGTCGGGGATCGCAGCGGCGTTGACCGAGATGAACGGCTGCCCGGCCCTGGCGCTGAGCAGGTGCACGGCGCGCGCCACCAGTTCCTTGCCGCTGCCGCTTTCGCCGCTGACCAGCAGGGAAAAATCCACCTTGCTGACCTGGGCGATCCGCCGCTTCATTTCCCTGATCGCCTGCGATGCGCCGACGATGAAGTCCAGCTTCTCGTCGATGCGGTACTCATTCTGCAGGAAATTCCGGAACAGCAGCGAGAATTTCCCGAACAGCTCCCGGTGGCGGTTGTAGAAATCCTGGAAGAACAGGGCTCCGTCCCGCGAACCGATGACCAGGCAGGCCAGGATGTCCTCGGCGAGCGGCCAGCGGATGAGCTTGGTGCAGGCGAACGGGTAGAAGAGCCTTTCCGGGCTGTGGTACTTTCCCTGGACCTCCGCCAGTCCATGGTTCTGGTTCTGCGGCGCCGCCGCTGCGTCCAGCAGCATCTCCTCTCCCAGGTCACGGAACTGGTCGGAGCTGGCGAAATGGAAGAGAGGCCGCTGCTTCTCGTGGACGGACATGAGCAGCCAGTCGACCGGTGCCTCCCTGGAGATCGCGCGCTGGAACCCGTTGAAAAAATCCACCGGCAGGCGCCATTGGCGGTGCTGTTCGACCAGGTGGGCGTCGGCGAAAAGGCCGAGGCCCTGCTCTCCCTCCTCGTAGCGCTGGCGCAGCCGGGTGAGCCTGGCCGAAACCTCGCGCTTGTTGGCGCTGAAAAAATCATGCATGGCCAGGAACTCGTCGCGCAGGCCGGCGGGTGGGCCCTCCGCGACCAGGTCGAAGAACATGTACCAATATTCGTAAAAATAATAGTTTTTCGCCCGCGGCGACAGCTCCAAGGCCAGTTCCTTGAAGCGCTCCAGCCATTCGTTCCGGCGGTACTTTTTCAGCAGCAGCCGCAGCGCCTCGAAGCGGGTCTTCCTTGAGCCGATGGCCTGCAGCTGCCGGGCCATCTCCACCTCCCGGCCGTCCCCAGCGGCCGCGAACAAACGGAACAGGCTGCGGACGGCTTCCTGGTCGGCGCTGAACCAAGGGCCGCCGCTCGCCGGCGCTTTGTCCTTGAAGCCGCACAGGCATCCCCGGCGGTAGGCGCATTCGCTGAGCCCCTTGCTGTTGGCGCTGCCGCGAAAGATCGCTTCGGCGCGCTCGATGAGCTGCAGGGCCTTTTCATCGTGTAGGCGCAGTGTCTCGAGGCCGGCCCAATTCAGCAGGTCAATGGCGCTGGAATCGAGAAGTTTCTTTTCCTCGTCCCAGGCCAGCAGGCCGCGCAGCAGGTCGTCGGCCCGCGGCCAATCCCCCTTGGCCAGGAAAACGTTGACCAGGTTGGCGTTCACCAGCATGATGCCGTCGCGGTTCTTCTCCCTGGCATACAGCTTCGCGGCCTTCTGGTACCAGCACTCGGCCTGGAAGTCATCGTCGTTCTCGGCATACAGGTTGCCCAGGTCCACGGCGGCGCCGGCCGAGCTGAGGGCCAGGCGGTCCGCCTCGGCCTGGACGAAGATGGTCTTGTACAGCGACTCGCTCCGCGTGAAGTCGCCTTCCTCCCGTAGCAGCTTCGCCATCTGGCTCCGGGCTTCGATCTCTTCCCGGCGGCGCTGGCCGGCGCTGAAATAATCCAGGGCCGCGGCCAGCTGGGCCTTGGCTTTGGCAAATTCCCGGTTGTAGATACTGCGGTCGCTCTGCTGGATGAGGGCGAGGTTGCGGTAGTAGGCGGAGCGGATCTTTCCGGCAAAGGCGTCGGCCTTGCCCCGCGGCGAGGTCTTTGCGTTGAGGATGAAATTCAGGTAAAGCCATTCATCGCGGGATTCCCGCGCCGGGGGGGCCATCCCGGCGAGCAGCCTGCGGAGCTCCGGGTAGTCCCTGCGGCGCATGGCCAGGTGCGCTTTTTTCAAGCGCGCCCAGGGCGCGGCGGCGTCCGGGATGGCGGCCAGGAGATGGGCGGCCTGGTCCAGGCAGTTGCCATGGATCAGGATGTCGATCCCGTATTCCGGCGCCCTGCCGCCCGCCGGCAGCAATGGCAGATGGCGGCAGAGCAGGTCCGCGGCGGGGCCGGGTGCGACCCGGCCCGGGGACTCGCCGGCCATTTTCTTGAGATGGTCTTCCAAGGCGGCCGGGCAGCCGGCGGCGATGAGATGGGCGATGCGGGCATAGGCCCATTCGCTTTTCATGGCAAGTTGGGTGAGCGCTGCGCCCGCATCGCGGCAACCGAGCGGCGGGCAGGACGGATGGTTCACCAGCAGGCCGCGGGTTTCCCTGTTTTCCACCAGGAGTCGCCTTTTCAGCAGGGCAGCGATACAGGCATCCCCTTCAGGGAAGCGAGAGGGGTCGCGCCCATTCCCCGGGGCGTAAAGCAGGCGGGCCGACTCCCGGGGAACGGGGACGCCGATGGCGTGCAGGAGCTCCAGTAGTTCCCGTTCGCGATCGTCCAGCGCCGGCGAATCCTCGGGCGGGGCCGGCAGGTGCTTGCTCAGCAGGTTCGCGGGGTCCTCATTGAATTCCAGGTCGCAGTCGCAGGCGGTCGCGTCGTCGAAGAGGACGGCGGTCAATCCCGAGATATCCCCAGACTCCAGCAGGAAGCGCAGCAAGCGGTCATCCTCCCTGCGCGCCAGGCGGTCGAGGAGGAGAACGGCCTTCTGGAAAACCGACTTCGTCAGGAAAAGCCGGAATTTCCTTGCCTGCGCGGCCAAGTCATCCTCCCCGGCGTCCTTTCCGCCTGCCAGGGCTGCGATGTGTGCGCTTAACGGCAGGTCTCTGAGGTCGATGTTCAGCAGCAGGGTCTCCGCGTCGTTCAGGTTATGGAACAGGTTGTCGCGGGCGACGGCTCCCTGCCAGGGGCGCTTGCTGTTGATCCTGATCTTGGCGTTGGCGCAAGATCTCAGGCTGCCCGGGGACCCGGAATGAAGCAGGTTGGAGGCGAAGTCCTCGCGGCGGCACAGGTAGGCCGCGTCCCCGGCGAGCGGCGGCGGGGCACTGCCCGCGAGGGCTCCCTGCGGTTCAGGCTCAGGCCGGCCGCGCCCCCGGCGCGGGCGCTCGAAAAGGGAGATGATGGCGGCGGCCGGAGGCAGCTCCTGGGGCTCCAGCCGCCACGCGAAGCGCAGCGTCCCCGTCGGCAGGAGCTGGAAGCGGGAAAAATCCACGAAATCCAGGTTCCATTCCCCGGCCGCCGCCAAAAAAGCCAGGGTTTGCCGCAGGGCGCCGGCCGTCGCTTTTTCCGGCAGCCGCGCCAGGTCGGCGGGCCGGCTGGGGATGAACGGCTGGGTCAGGACGCGGATGCGGAAATGATCCGGGGCCACGTCCGCGATGTTCTGCAGCAGGCTGGAGCGGAAGGCGAAGATGCCATGGAGGCGCTCCAGGTTTTCCGGGGTGCCGGGAATGGAGACGATCGTTAATTTCTCGTTCTGCCAGTGATCATGGGCCTGATCGCCCTGGATGTTGAATCGCTGCAGCAATGTCTTGCCGTATTCCCGCTTGCGGGGCTCAGCAGGCGATGCAGGAACTCTCAGGCTGATCCATCGCGTTCACCAGTCCTTTCCACTCATGCCGATCGGAAATCGTGGCCCGCTTCGACCTTCTCGCCCGCTCCCTGGGTCTCTCTTGCCGTGGGCAGGCGCTGCGGGAGTTTCGCTTCAAGCTTGAACTATAGCGACGATGGAACCGCGAAGCAATAGAGGAAAATGTGATATTTTCTTGCCGCGCCGGAGGAGGCTGCCCCTGGAATCGCGACAGGGACATGCCGGGGCGGCCCCCCCATTGGATGATCGCGGAAAAACCGGCGGCCAGAAAGATGATGCCAGGTGAATGCGGCAGAAAATAGTGCCGTGCTTGGGTTATTTGTCCTGCAGTTCCTGGAATACCGCCTTGATGTCGCGATAACCGGGGTCCTTCTTCAGGATCTCGAACGCCAGCTTCTTGGCGTAGAGGAAGTCCTCCTTCAGCCTGGCGGTCTGGACCATCTCGTACTTGACGGCGTTGTACTCGTCATCCTTGCGGTCCGGGGTGCTCAGGGCCCTTTCGAACCAGGCGATCGCCTCGTCCATCATGCCCTTCTCGCGGAAGCAGATTCCCAGCAGGCCGGCCGAGTCGAAGAATTTCAAGGGGTGCTTGGAGGAAATGAGGAACTCGTGGATGGCCTCCTCGATCAGCCCCATCTCCTTGTAGGCGATGCCCAGGTTGTAGCGCGTGTCGTAGTCTTCCTGGCCTATCTTCTCGTCGACGCCCTTCTTGAATTCCTTGAATATCTCCATCATGTTCTTTTCGATGGTGGAGGTCCGCTGCTTCTGGAGTTCCTCGACCCAGTGCTTGATGGCGACCAACTCCTGGGGGACCAGCTTTTCCAGCTCGAAGAAATCCTCCTCCTCGGGAAAGAGGCTCTCGCTCTTCAGGATGTCAACCTCGCTTTCGGCAAGGTCGCTCTCGTCGATGTCCCGGAAAGGCGACTCGCTGCCGGCCGGGGCTTCGTCCGTGGTGAAGATGTTGTCGATGTCCAGGAAATCGGCGCTGGAGCCCATATAGCTCGGGTCGGCGACCGCGCTTTGCTTGCTGCCGGAAGGCGCCTGGATGATCTGTTCCGGGTCGATCTCGACCAGGGGCACCGCTTCCTTGCTTTCCGGCTCCTCCATCTCGATTTCGAAATGGAAGTTGTCGATCTCGGCGAAATCGTTGGAAACGATCTTTTCGGCGGACGGGTTCAGCAGGCTGTCGAGCCTGATCTCGACCTTGGAATCCTCGAATTTCTGCAGCAGGTCGCTCTCCTGGGAGATCGAGGATTCGATCTCGATCTTTTCGGTCTCGCCGGGCTTGATGCGGATGGAATCGGTCTTGTCGGGCTGGCGGCCCTTGGCCTTGCGCACCCGGTCCAGGCGCGACTGCACTTCCCGGCTCTCGGGATATTCCTTCTGCAGCCGCTCCAGCGCCTTTTCGGCATTGCTGAAATAGCCCTCGCTGATGTAGAAATCCAGCTCCGCCAGGTGCGAGGACAGCCCCTTCTTGCTTTCGGCCTCGGTCTTCATTTGCAGGCTGTCTTCGCCCTTGAGCAGGAAGATGTCCTCTTCCTCTCCCCGCAGGCCCTCGATCTCCATCTCGCCCAGGCTGGGCTGCTGCAGCTCCTTGATCTGCTCGATCATCTCGGCGTGGTCGAAATCGATCTCGATGTTGGTCCGCTCGTGGCCGCTCAGGTCCAGGAGGCGCTCGTCGTTCGGCTTGAGCTTGGTCAGCTTGTCGAGCATCACCTTGTATTCGTCGTCGCGATTCTCCTTCTTGTAGATCTTGAGGAGCTCGATGCCCTCGCTGAGCAGCGCATCGATGTCGTTGCTCATCTGGAAGACGTCGAACAGCTTGTTGCGGATGTCGATGTTGCTGGGGAACGCGTTCTGGGCGGTTTTCAGGAGGTCGACCGCTTTCTTGAAGTTGTTGCTCTTGAGGGCCTGGTCGGCGTTGTTCAGCTGGAAGGCGATGAATTCCCGCTCCTGCTTGTTCTCCTCCTCCTCGGCCGCGGGCTCGCCGGTGAGGCGCCCCAGCATCTCCTGATAGGCGAAAGGGGCGTCCGAGAGCTCGACCAGCTCGTTCAGCACGGCGATCAATTCCGACCTCATGTTCTTCTGCTCGTAGATGGGCAGCAGCGACTCGTAGAGGGCGATCAGGCTGCTGGTCTTCTTGGTCGCCTTGAAGATGGCGGCCAGCTTGTTCAGGGCCGGCAGGTAGGAGTTGTTCGAGGTGATGATGAAGCGCAGCAGCGAGTTGGCCTCGTCGAACTTCTCCTTCTCGATGAAGCGGTCGATGGTGGGCAGGAACAGCTGGTAGGCCTTGTCGATCTCCTCGCGCTGCAGGTAGACCTTGCCGAGCTTCATGATCACTTCGGTCTCGTTGGAGTCGATCTCGGCGATGCGCTTGTAGATCTGCTCGGCATCCTCGATGAGGTTGTTCTTGAAGTACAGCTCGCCGAGGATCTTCAGCAGGTTCAGGTGCTTGAATATCTCGTCGCCGAGGTTGCGCAGCATCTGGATGGCCTTGCTGCTGTTGCCCTGGGTGACGTAGCAGGAGATCAGCTTCTCGAAGACCTTCAGATGCTTGACCTTGCCGTAGGTCTGCATCAGGAGCTCCTCGGTCTGGGGGAATTCCTTCTTCTTGATCAGGATGTCGCTGGCCGTGAGGTATTCGTTGACCGCCTCCTCCTTCATCCCCTCGCGCAGGTAGTTGTCCGCCAGCAGGATGCGCATCTTGATGTTGCCGCGGTCCAGTTCCAGGATCTTCTTGTAGATGCCCAAGGCCTTTTTCTGGTTGTTCTGCCGCTTGTATTCCTCGGCCAGCTCCAGGTAGATCTGCTTGGCCTCGATGGTCAGGCCCTGCTTGGAGTAAAGGTCGGCCAGCTTGAAGGAGACCGATTCGTTCTGGGGGTCGAGGCGGGTGATCCGCTTGTACATGGCGATGGCCTTGGTGAAGAACCCTTCCTTCAGGTAAAAATCCGAGATCCACTCGAACTGCTTGAAGGCTTCGGGGAGCTTGTTCAGCTTGAGGAACAGGTCGCCGATGATCCGGCGCACCTCGAGGTCATCGGGCTTGGCGTCGATGATCTTCTGGTATTCCTTGATGGCGGCTTCGATCTTCCCCTGTTTGAACAGCTTGTCCGCCAGCTGGAGCGTCTTTAATCGGTTCTCAACAGCCATTTTTCAGTTTGAAACTTTTCCTGTGGAAAATTGTTTCCCCCTGCCATAATAGCACATTTTTGTGCTTTTGGGTAGGATAGCCCTTGTTGCGGGCCAGGTCGTAGGCGGGGAAAAAACGTGAAAATGTTTCCAGCAGGTGGTCGCGGAACACCTTGGCGATGATCGAGGCGGCGGCGATGGACAGGCTTTTTTCATCGCCCTTGACGACGGCCTGGCCCGCCACCGGCAAAAAATCGGGCTCGATGGCGTCGACCAGCACATGGTCGGGCTTGAGCTGCAGGCGTTGGTAGGCCTGCAGCATGGCGCGTTTGGTCGCCTCGAGGATGTTGCAACGGTCGATCTCGTCGTTCCAGCACCAGCCGATGGAATAGGCCCTGGCCTTTTCGTAGATGTCGAAGGCCAGTCGGCGGCGCCGCGCCGGCGAGAGCCTTTTCGAGTCGTCGTATTCGGGGTTGAGCCGCAACGGGTCCAGGATGACCGCCCCGGCGACCACCGGTCCGAACAGGCATCCCCGTCCCACCTCGTCCAGGCCGCAGATCAGGCGATCCTGTTCCCTGAGCAGCCCGGCCTCGATGGCAAAATCGGCCATTACCTGAGTTCTTTCAGGCGGGATGCTTTTCCTTTCAGCTTCCTC
The DNA here is from genome assembly GCA_025456205.1 of Acidobacteriota bacterium. GTDB lineage: Bacteria > Acidobacteriota > Aminicenantia > UBA2199 > UBA2199 > UBA2199. The sequence goes on from JALOLA010000013.1 coordinate 28,103, forward strand.
AGGTAGAACAGCTTGGCCCGTCTCACCTTGGTATGCTTTTTGACCTCGATCTTCTGCACCAGCTTGGAATTCAGCGGGAATATCCGCTCCACGGCGATGCCGAACGAATTCTTGCGCACGGTGATGGTCTTGGAGATGCCTGAATTCTTGATGGCGATCACGGTGCCTTCGTAGGTCTGGATCCTTTCCTTGCCGGCCTCGATGACGCGGTAGAACACCTTCAGCTCGTCGCCCGGGCGGATGACCGGGATATCCCCGCGCGTTTCGGGCGTGGGGCCCTGCGGGGCTGCGGCACCGGCTTCCCGGGCCTGCTTATCTTCAGCGACAGCCGGCTTTTTCTTGTCTGCGGATTTCGCGGCCGGGCGCTCTTTGCTTTTTTTCTTTTCTTCTGTCATGTTTGCTCTCCTAAATGGCAGTGAGTTGAATGATTGACTATTTTACTATTTTTTGGCCGATTTTACAATAAGGCTTGTCGCAGGCGGGAAAATTGCCGCGAACGGAGAGAAAACAGGCGGGGGCGCCGGGACGGCGCCCCCGCTATGTCAGAACGGTATGCCGGTCAGTTGAAGCGATAGGCGATGGTGATGCTGGGCACCACGATGTTCATGTTGTGCTCGCCCGGCATCTTGGCCGTGGCCGACAGCGGCACGGTCTGCTTGGCGCCGCGGAGGATCTCCAGGGCGGCGTTGACGCTGAGCTTGGCGCCATTGTAGCCGGCGCCGAAGGTGTACATGTTGTAGGGGATTTGCGGCAGCAGGATGTTCATCGTTTCCAGCGGCGCGGGGGAGGGGTCTCTCATGTAGCCCAGGCGGACCGCCCACTCCTTGTTGAGCATGTATTCGGCGCCGACGCGGAACTGGATGCAGTCCTCCCAGTCCAGCTCGAGGGTCTGGTTGAAGGCGGCCTTGTAGACCGGATGGCCCATGAGCTGGGTCCAGGCGGCATTGGAGAACTCGACGGGGATCTCGTCCAGCTTCTTCCAGTTGGTCCAGTTGACGTCAAAGGCCAGCCGCAGCTTGTCCATGGGCTTGAAGCTGACGCCTGCGCCCAGCCACATCGGCAGCGTCGTCTTGCGCGTGATCTCGCTCTCGACGCCGGCGCCGAGCAGGTTGGCGAAGCCCATCTTGGCGTCGCCCTTGAGGGTGACGCTGACCGGGAGCTTGTAGGAGAGGCCGAAGGCCAGCTTGTCGCTGGGCTTGAACTGCATGCCGAAGGTGGCGCCGAGGCCGGTGCCGGTCAGGCTCTCCTCGTACTGGCCCACGCCCGGGCGCTTGATGTCCATCAAGCCGACGTTCAGGTTGAGCGTGGCGCCGACCGCCACCTGGTCGCTGATCTTGTAGGCCACGAGCGGGGCGATGGTGACCACGCCGAGGAAGCTCTCCCACTCGTAGGCCTTGCCGCCGGAGAGGGCCTTCAACTCTTCGCCGTCCCAGGTGGCGCCGGTGCCCGAGGGGGTATAGATGCCGAGGCCGATGGTCAGCTTGTCCGACAGCGGCTTGACGAAGCCGAGCGCGCCGGCGGGATAGAGCTTGCTCTGGGTCTTGGCGTCGATGCCGTAGACGCCCAGGGCATAGGTGCCGCTGGGGAGCAGGTTGGTCTCGAACAGGGAGATCCAGGTGCCTTCGGCAAAGGCCGCGCCGGCCGGGTTGAAGTAGAAGAGGCTGACGTCGTTGGTCCAGGAGATCACGGCCCCGCCCATGCCCATGGCACGTGAGCCCGAACCGTTGAGGTTCAGGCCGTTGGCCGGCAGGGAGATCCCGCAGAGAACGATCAGGGCGACGGACAGAACGAACCGTACAGTGAATGCTCTTTGTTTCATTTTTCCTCCAAGAAAATTAGTTTAAAAAAAACAATAATATATTCTTTTGAAAAAGTCAATCGCTCAGGCATCGGAAGTCGCCAGGGTGATCCTGCCGTACACGCCGTCATAGCCCGGCAGGCGCCGGACACGGTTCTCGCGCATGGCCTGGATGGCCGCGGCCAGCTTCTCGTCCTCTGCGGCGATGGCGGCGATGGGTGCGGCCTGCAGGATGGTGAATTCCGGCCCCAGGCGCTCGATCAGCGAAAAATACCGCCGGCTGACCTTCTGCGAATTCTCCCCGCAGCGCAGGACCTGGGAGAGGACCTGCTTCAAGGGCACCTGGTACGTGAAGGGAACGGGGCTTTCGGCTTCGCGATCGGCCAGCTCCTCGGCGCGGTACAGGACCCCCAGGGTCAGCGGCTTGCCGCAGACGGGGCAGGTCCCGCCCAGTTCGCGGGTTTGGGCGGGCGCCAGAGACACGCCGCAGAGGCGGTGGCCGTCATGATGGTATTTCCCCTGCTCGGGGAAAAACTCGATGGTGCGGACGATGGTGTTCTCGCGAATGGCGCGGGCGATGCCTTCGTAGGAGAGGGCGCAGGCGAACTCGGTGGCCTCGCGTCCCAGGTTCGCGGCCGAATGGGCGTCGGAATTGGACAGGAAGGCGCAGCGCTGCAGCGCCGCCACGCGGGCCAGCATCGGCGGGTCGGCCGAAAGTCCGGTCTCCACGGCATGGATGAAGGGAGTGACTTCCGCAAAGCACTCCTCCAGGCTGTCGAACCCGGAGCGTGATCCCAGCAGGGAGAACCAGGGCGTCCAGATATGGGCGGGAATGACCAGCGCCCGGTCGTCGATGGCCAGGATCTCGGCGCTGACCTCGCGGGCCGAGGCCCCCAGGATGGGGCGGCCGTCGGCGCTGAGGTTGAAGCGGCGGCCCAGGGCAGCGTTGATCTTCTCGACCACGGCCAGGGATGGGGCCAGCAGCAGGAGGTGCACCTTGCGCACCCGCCCGCCCTGCTTGAAAATGAGGGATATTTCCGCGCTCAGGATGAAGTGCATGGCCGGGTGGCTTTTCTCCAGCGCATAGAGGCCGGGGGCGGTTTCATGGAAGGAGGAGCGCATGTCGCGGAACCAGAGGGGATGGGTGAAGTCGCCGCTGCCTACGACGCCGATGCCCTTGATCGCCGCCCAGCGCGCCAGTTCGGGGAATTCCAACCCCGGCGATGTGCCCCGCGAGTAGCGGGAGTGGATATGGAAATCGGCGAAGAATCCCATTCAGCGGGTTTTCTTGATTCTCAGGATCTCCTCTTTCAGGTAAAACTCCAGCAGGTCGCGCGGGGGGACGCTGCCGATCACGGCCAGGTTCCCGTCCACCAGCCGGGCCAGCGGGGCCAGGGGCGAATCCGGGTATTCGTCCCGGATGAGGCCGGCCAGGTCCCTGGCGCAGCGTTGAAGGTCGCGGGGCAGGGTCCGCTCCAGGGCCTGCCAGCCACCCTCCTTCAGCAGCGCCTGCGCCTTCTCCATGATCTCCCGCCCCAGCCTGAAAATGCGGGAATCGGCCAGGGAGAGGGCCAGGAACTCCTCGTTCCACTGGTAGTAGATGTCGACGGTGGCGCTGGCGGCGCTGGAGTAGCCGCGCAGCAGGTCCCGGGCGGCGAGCATGGACTGCAGAACCGCATTTTCTTCCGCCGGCGCTCCGTTGCCCGCTGTTTCCTCGGCATAGCATTTCTTGTTGGTCTTGCCTTCGTCGGGGTTGCCGGGATCGGGGAGGAGGCCGGCGATGTAGTCCTTGTAGGTCTTGTAGGCCGGCTTGGCTTCCAGGTTGCGGCGCAGGATGCCCCAGGGCAGGACCGAGGGCCGCGGGTCGTCGCTGATCTCGTAGAAGAACACCTTGTGGGGATAATTCTTGCGGGCCCGGGCGTGCAGCATATCCAGGTAGCGATTGGCCTGCATGGTCTCGGAATAGCGGTTGGTGTTCCAGCCGGTCTCGGTGATCCAGAAGGGCTTGCCGCCCTGCCCCGATTCCTCGACGATGGTCTTGACCGCGGGGATGAAATGGTCCCCCTCCTCCAGCAGCTCGTACATGAAGTAAACGCCCAGGTCCTCGTAGAGGTGGTGGGAAATGATGTCGAAATAATTGCCGGCGTTGTCCAGGATGTACTTCATCCAGAAGTACCATTCCGAGCCGCTGGTGGTCAGGTGGGCAAGCTCGGGCCCGACGATGAAGGCCGCGGCGTCGGTGGCGCGGATGGTCTGGGCGGCCGGCAGCAGGACCTTCTGGACAAAAACGTCCTTGCCCGGGGCGAAGAATATGTCGAGGTTGGGCTCGTTCCATATGCCCCAGTAGCGGATGTTGCTCTTGTAGCGGTTGACGGTGCGGGCGACGAAGCTCTTCCAGTCGTTGACGTTGTTGGCCGGGTGATTCCGGCCTTTCTTGCCGTTGGCCCAGCCGGGGGTGCTGCTGATGGAGGCATAGAGCGAAAGGCCGTTGGCGGCGGCATAATTGACCACGCGGTCGACCTCTGCAAAGTTGAACTTTCCCTTGCTGGTTTCGATCGTGCTCCAGTCGATGTCGATGCGGATCCAGGCGATGCCCGCGGCCTTGGTCTTGGCCAGGATCTCGTTCGAGGCCAAATGAACATTGATGCCGTAGGGCAGGGGCGAGATGGTTGCGGCCGCCAGGGGCCATGCCGCCAACAGGACGATGCCGATGCCGAGTTGCAGCTTTTTCATGATCATATTATAGGGATTTCAACGAAGAATGCAACCGGGCCCGGCGCCGCCGGCCCTTCTCGAGCAACCGGCGGCCGATTCCCGGCTCAGGCCCCGTTGGCGCGGGTGAAGGTGAATGAAAAAGCGAACAACAGCAGCCCGACGACGCAAACGGCCCCGGCCACGGTGATCACCGGCGACATGAAGTGGCGGGAGATCACCAGGGCCAGGCCGCCGGCATGGTCGGCGAAAGCCTCTTGCCAAGGGTTCCAGTGCGGGGCGGAACAGGCCGGGCCGACGCGCATGGCCCAGGGGACGACGCCCTTGACCAGGGAGGACAGGGCCAGCACCAGGCCGCCTCCGGCCATGATGGCGGCGCCGCTCCAGCGGAAGAAGTGGGAGGTGCTGCCGGCACCGACCAGCGCCCCCAGGGCGATGAAGGCGGCCGGGATGAGGAAAAGCAGGTAGGCGAACGAGGTCACCGTTTTGGCCAGGTTGAATCTTCCGCGCGGGAGATCGGAGTTTTCCATCAGGTTGACGCGGTCCGGGATATCGCGGATGACCCAGGCGCGGACGGCCGCCACCGCCGCGACGGGGCTGATCCCCTGCGTGTTCGCCGGGCGGCAGGCCGGCAGCGCATCGCCGGGGCCGTCGCCGCTCAGGATGCGCTCCCAGGCCACGGCCTGCCCGGCGGAACATTCCGGCAGCCGTTCCAGCACCTGGGCCAGCCAGCTCTCCATGGCCGGGTGTCCCAGGGCCGATTTCAGCGGCCGCATGTCGAGCCAGACATCGCGGGCGTCGCTCCTGCCGTTCAGGATGTCCCCGATCGAGGCCAGCGACGCCGTGAGCTCCTTTTGCAGCCAGTCGGTCAGGCCGGCCTCCTTCATCACCGCCCGGGGCGTCGTGCCCGTCCCGGCGATGGCGTTGAGCCAGGTGCGCGTCTCGTAATCCATGTCGGAATCCTCGTCGCGGGCGGCCAGCATCATCCCGTCCAGCAGCTCGGGGATCTCGGCGATGACCTCGCCCGGCAGCTGGGAGAGCGTTTTCTGCGAGACCACGGCCTGGGTGAATCCCACGGCCCATATGATGCCGAAGAGGATCGGCACGGCGAAAAGGATCATGATCAACAAGCCGAAAACGGTCCGTGTTTGCTTCATGGCAGTGCTCCTTTTAATAAGAACGGAAAAGCGGCCAAAAAGTTCTTGCGGCGGCCGCGGCGCCCCGCCCGGGCGTCGGTCATTGCCGGGCTCACTCCAGAAAGAAGCCGGCGGAAAAGAAGCCGACCCAGTGCTTCAGAGAATAGGGGGCGGTGATGCCGAAGCCTGCTTTTTTCAAGGGCAGGACGCCCTCGCTGTAGGTGTCGGAATAACGGAAGAGCTTCCCGCTCAGGCGCTTCCCCGTAGCCAGCAGCACGGCCTTGCGCACGGCCAGCAGCCCGAAGGGGATGTCGTACTTGCCGCACCAATAGGTGTTGCGGTAATCCAGGTAGGTGGCGCCCCAGAGTTCCCGGGTCAGGCCCAGGACCTTTTCGTCATCCAGGACGCCGGCGATGGCGGCCTGGGCGATGCGCCGGTCCTGCTCGATCCCCTGGGCGTGGGCGTTCTCGTCCTCGCCGAAGGGGATGTTGGCGAAATCGCGGCCGTAGTGGTTGGCGTCGGCCGAGATCAGGAAAACGATGTCGCGGCCCAGCTGCAGCTTGTGCGCGCGGATATAGGCGGCCATGGCCGCGGCCAGGCGGCTGGAAAGTTCTTCCATCCTCGCGAATGGCATCGCCGTGACCATGATCGGGGTGATGCGGATGCCGGGATTGAAGTGCTGCAGCCACGGCAGCAGGGCCTCGATCGAGTGCTCCAGGGAGTGGGCGCGGTCACTGACGATGAAATCCCCCTTCTCCAGGCTGCGCTTCAGGTGCTCGCGCAGTGGCGAGATGCCGACCGGCGCACCCAGGCCGTTCCAGGAGCGGAACCCGTCCAGGATCAGGACGCCGCGGGGATCGCCGATCTCCTTGCGCACTGAGCCGTGGGTGACGCCGAAGATCACCGCCTCGCGGGTGCGCAGATCCATGAACAGGGGATAGTAGACGCTGCCGGCGTACAGGTAATCATCGTGGGGGGAAATGCCGGCCACCAGACCGGGGGCCGGCATGTCCGCGGCGACGGTCCCGGCCAGGAGGTCCAGCAGCCGCTGCATCTGCGCCGGATGCCAGCAGAAGCCGATATCGTCGCGCACCGCGCGAACGTCCTGGGCGCCCAGGGAGAATACGAAGCACAGGGAAGCGAGGAACGTTAGCGGCTTCATTCCCGCATTGTATCATTTTGCCTGGCGGGGCGGAATCGCCGGCCAGTGGAGGCCTGCCCGGCGAAATGATATAATCCGGGGCATGACCGCAAACACTCGACGGCGCTGGCGGGACAATGGGCGGCGAGCCCTGCCTTGGCTGCTCCTGGCGCCAGCCCTGCTGGCCATTTTCTTCTGCTCTCCCGCCTCGGCCGATGACCCCCCGCCCATTTCTGAACCAGGCACCCATACGGTGGGCAACGCCGCCGACGTGAGCCCGGAGAGTGAATTCGGCCTGGCGCTGGTCGGCGGCGGCGGGCGTTGCCCGGAAGCCTACCGCTGGCTCATCGAGCGCAGCGGCGGGGGCGACTTCGTTTTTCTGACCGCCGCGACCTATAGCCACCAGGAGGACGAAGCGTTCTTTGCGGACATGAGCCGGCTGGGTGCGGTCGATTCCATCACCACCCTGACCGTCGCCAGCCGCGCCAGGGCCGAGGCGCCCGAAGTCGAAGGCTTCATCCGCGGCGCCGAGCTGGTTTTTATCGACGGCGGCGACCAGGCCGAGTATTATGAGCTTTGGAACAATACAAGGCTGCACCGGGCCTTGAGGGATATCCTGGCCGCGCGCGATGTCCCGGTGGGGGGGACAAGCGCCGGCATGGCCGTTCTTTCCGGGCTGGCCTACATCCCGGAACGCCAGGGAGTGACCTCGGCCGAAGCGCTGGCCGACCCCTTCCATGCCAACATGGCGGCCATCCGCAAGGATTTCCTGCTCGAGGACTTTCTCCTTCATACCATCACCGACACCCATTGGTCGGAGCGCAATCGCTGCGGCCGCACCATCGCTTTCCTGGCGCGCATCGTCGCCGACGGTCTGGCCCCCCTGCCTGGGGCACGGGCGATCTCCTGTGACGAGCGCACCGCCGTATGTATCGACGATCAGGCGCAGGCCGTGGTCTTCGGCCGGGATGACTCAGACGATTACGCTTATTTCATCTCGTGCCGGTCGGCCCCTGACCGTTGCCTGCCCGGACAGCCGCTGCACTGGCCTGCTGCCGTCTCGGTCTGGAAACTGCGCGGGAGCCCCGGCGGAGCGGGTCCCTTCGACCTGAAGGCATGGCGGTCAGGAAGCGGAACGAAGCACGATGTGAATGTGGTCGACGGAACGTTGTCCGTGGACATCCAGACCCCCCGCTGAGGCGTTCGCCCCGCCGGCGGGTGCGATCCGGGCTACTTCAGGATGGCGCCGACCGGGGTTTCCTCGGGCAGGAAGGGGATATAGGGGCGATTGTCGGCGTCGGAAGCGGCCAGGATCATCCCCTGCGAGAGGATGCCGCGCAGCTTGGCCGGCTTCAGGTTCTTGACGATGATGATCTTGCGCCCGACCAGGTCCTCGGGCTTGTAGTGGAGGGCGATGCCGGCGACCAGGGTGCGCGTGTCCATGCCGGTGTCGATCTGCAGCTTCAGCAGCTTGTCGGCCTTTTCCACCTTTTCGGCGGCCAGCACCCGGGCCACGACCATCTGGACCTTCTTGAAGTCGCCGATCTCGATCAAGCCTTCGCCGGGGGCGGCGCCATCCCCCTGCGGCACGGGCGGTCCAGGCGGCGTGATCTCGTTTTCCTGGGTCTTGATTTCCTGCATGGGGACTCCTTTGGGGACTTCGGCGAAAAATGCCTTGCTGTCGACGCGGGGAAAGAGCTGCGTCCCCTGGCCGATGGCAAGATCCTCGGGCAGCTCCTTCCAGCCCAGCCCCGGGTCAGCGCAGCGGAAA
>JALOLA010000014.1 GCA_025456205.1 Acidobacteriota bacterium
ACCTGTTGCATCAGAGCCAAACCACCTCTTCGATTCAACTCATAACCGATCCTAGCAAGAGCAATTTCACGGATCTCGAATTCATCCTTCATATTATAGAAATCATTCATATTTGCGATTTTCCATTTGAGTTCAGTTTTTAGCGCAGATTCCATCTCACCAAGTGTGGCTTGGGAAAAGTCAAGCATCTCGTATTCGACACTGAGTTGCGACAATCTGTTGCTGCGGGCGGTGGCCTTTTGTTCTCCTAAACCTTTGAGGCGTTCCGGAAAAGGATGCTTCCACGCTGATCCCAGCGTGTCACCCATCGCCCGGGTACTTTCTTCACCCGACATTAGATCGCGAAGATACACTTTTCCCCCGGCAACACTTATAACCTCGCTCCACCATCCTGGTATCCATTTCCTAAGATAATCATGCCAAACCCGGATGACGACTCCAGCCGTCAGATCCCCTTCAGATGAGACGATCGACAGACGCTCTCCAGGCTGCAATGTTTCATCGGTGGGTGGCGTATTTTTTTGGATTTCGGGAAACACCCAGGATGATGGCGGGTTAACTTGAGCATCGGACAGAGTGGCTTTGGTACCACGAACATTTTTTTGTCCAAGCAGACGTTTAAGGAGTTTCATGCCGTCCCCCACATGATGGGATTGTAAAGGATGTTTTTGAAAACCACAACACTATATTCCCTTGAATTTCTTTTTACTAAAAACTCTCGCTGTTGGAGATTGGCTGTTCCGTCACATTCATTCCCACAAGCTGATGCTATGGATTGCTCGAGCAAAGGGCCCGCTCCAACCACTCGCGCAGGGCGGCGGGAGGGGGGGGTGGTAGCCGTGGCCGCCCTTCCTGTCGATGAAAATGTCGGCGTGGAAAACAAGGCGGCGCAGGCGGCGGGCGATCTTTTTCGTGGGCAGCAGGATGTCACTCTTTCCCGCCCAGTACGCGAACGGCATCTTCAGCCTGCAAAGATCATCGTCCGTGAGCATGGGGACGGAGGGACGATATATGAAATGCCTGCCGGTCAGGTCGAAGAACTCGCGGAACTCGTCGTCCACTTTCTGTCCCCGGAGATTGGCGCGCTCCATGACGCGCTGGCCCCGCTTCCCCCCCAGCGCGCCGCCATTGCGTACCAGCGGTAGGATGAGCACCGCCAGGCCATGCCATTCAGCCATTGCCGTAGATCTTGATGCGGCCGTACATGGAGACCACGACGCGCCAGACGCGCTGCCTCTGGCGCAATGTGATGGTGCATAGCGGCGAGGCGCCGCCCAGCGGCGAAAAGACCGGGCGGCTGTTGGCCTGGACCGCGACCTTGGCGCCCAGTTCGAAGCTGCGGATCACCTGCCAGCTCCCGCCGCGGTCCTGGCTCAGCAGCAGCCTGCCGGGAACGACCTCGGCGCGCACGGCCAGGTTGTCGCGGATCGCCTGGTAGCGGGCGGAGCTCAATCCCGAGGTGAGCGCGCGCAGTGCGGCATGGACCTCCAGCCGCGAAACGAACGAAGCCAGGCCCGGAAGCGCCACCGTGAGCATCACGGCGAACAGCACGACCGCGACCAGCAACTCGACGATCGTCAGCCCTTTCCTATTCATCGGCGCTCTCCTGGATGAAATGGACGCAGAAGTTTTTCAGCAGCTTGAAGCCCGGCAGGCGCACGCCCGTCGCCAGGGCGAAGCGACCGTCTGCGCCTCCGACCCGCAGCCGCCCGGAATTCTCGATGTCGGCGGCAAGCAGCCCACCGCTGATCTCCACGCTGCCGTTGCCGTTGACCAGCTTGCCGGCGGCGATCACCTGCGCCTGGACGGTCGCTGCGCCCGCGATATCCATGACCACGTCGGCAGCGATCGCTTCGTTGCTGAAAAAATCGTTCGCGGCGGTCATGAGCAGCAAACAGGGAAGCTTCTCCTTTCCCAGGCCGAGACTGCCGCCTTCCAGGGCCGTGCGCACCACCAGGCGGCCGCAGGCCAGGAGCTCGAGCCGCGACTCGGGCAGGAAGGCCGCCGTCCCCGACTGTGTGATGTCCCAAACGCTGCCATGGACGATGATCTTTTCGCCGAAGCGGGCGCCGGCCACCGCCGGCCCGTCGGCGCCGCTCCAGTCCAGCGCACCCTCGCCGGGCCGGTAGCTCAGCACCTGGCTGCGGCCGTCGCGGCTGAAAGCGACACACTGCCGGCCGTCGCCGGCGCTGAATTCCAGCTTCTCCAGGTCGCCCTCGACGAAGACCGCCGTCACTTCGCCCTCATCGCGGGCCAGGTAGACGCCCGGCGCGATGGGCGCGGCGGAGGGCTCCAGGTGGAATTTTTCGCGTATGCGCCGCCAGTCCGGCACCTCGACCGGCAGGCCCAGGGCCGCGCACAGCAAGCGCCCGGTTTCCATGCGCAGCTCGCAGTCCCCCACCAGCGGCAGCTGCGATCCCGCGTACTCCACCCCGCGCCCGGCCAGGAACGCGGCGGCGGATCCGGCGCCGCCACGCGTCACCAGCAAACCAAATTCTCCGGCCGGGATGTCGCCGGAAAGCAGGTCGACGCCGGCGCGCCCCGCGAACTCCAGCCGGCCTTCGGCCTGCCGGCAGCGGACATGGGCCAGGATGCGCGTGCAACTGAAGCCGTTGCCGGCAACCACCGGCAGGCACTGGAAGCGCAGGCGGCTCAGCGCCCCGTCGGCCTCCAGGTCGGGGAAGGTGGCGTTGTTGAAAAAAGCGCTTTGCGGCGCCGCGTAGGCATTCATGTCGGCGGCGGCCAGCTGCTCGCGGTAGCCATGCAGGCGGAACAGCAGCGCCTGCTCGAGGGCGGCCGCCTCCAATCGCTTGTCCCGGCGGGCGGCGATGATCCTGAGATGGGTGTCGCTGTGCGTCAGCAGCGCCAGCCCTGAGGCGGCCAGCAGCAGGGCGAACATCAGCGCCAGGACGATGTTGCCGCGGGCGCCCACGCTACACCAGGTTGAGCAGGAAGATGTAGCCGCGCACCTGCTCCTTCTTGTTGATCTCGATGCGGTAGAGGACCGAGTTGGCATCGGGGAAGAAGGTCACGTAGAAGTCGCTGACCTCCTCCAGCAGCGGCTGGAAGTTGCCGTCGTCGACCTTGCGCTTCAGGGCGCGCTGGGCCGGGTAGTAGCGGTACTCGACCTTTTTCAGCGCCACCACCGTGCTGTTCATGGCAAAGTCGTTCTGCAGGGGCCGCTTGAGCACCAGGGCGCCGTCCAGGCGGTAGCCGATCTCGTTGTACTCCCAGGTTTGGCCTGCGGCATGATAGATCAGCACCGGCTTGTCCTTCTTGAAGGATTCGCCGGCGACGACCTTCAGGGCCTGCTGCCCGCGCAGCGCCGCCTCCTGCAGCGGCTCGTCGGCGATGCCGTAGCTGCAGCTGAAGGCGCCGGCGGCGCTGGCGAACGGCTGTATGCTGCAGAACGGCCGGGCCTCCTGCAGGCGCATGCCGCAGCGGTTGAGGTCGGACTTGATGGTATCGACGGCATGGAAGATCGCTTCCAGCCGCTCCTGGTTGCCGGCGATCTTCCTGTCCACCCGGGCCGAATCCGCCGAGTGGGCGATGATCACCGTCAGGATCCCCAGCCCCAGCGAAAGGGCGACCAGCATTTCCAGGACTCCGAAGCCCCGGATCACGGCTTCACCTCCCGGATGAAGCGCGAGCGGCACAGGACCAGCCGCAGCGATTGGCGGGAGTCGGCGACCGCCAGGCTCACCCGCTTCATGAAAGGCCCGGCATCTGCCGGCCATGGGGACCGCCGACGAGCTCCGTTGCCGCGAAGGACAGGGAAGAAAGATAGTTCTTGTAATGGTCCAGCTCCTCGACCAAACGGAAGCGCGCCTGCGCCTGGCGCGTCCAGGCTAGGGCCGACACCATGATGCGCGAGCTGGACAATACGGCCAGCATCAGCAGGGACAGCGAGACCAGCGTCTCGATCAGCGTGAAGCCTTTGTTCATGTTTTCCTCCTGCCCTCCGGATACACTTCCCGTGCCAAGAGGGGCCGGACGGCAGGACCCTTGCCCCGCCTGGCTTTCCGGACCCGTGCCCTGTCTGAGCTCGTATCGTTCTCTTTATGGCCACCCGGTTTTTCGTAACGGTGCGTTTACATGATCGCGAGCGCTGAAATCCGCGCCGATCGCAGGATTATCCTTGCTTATCGGTGGCCTGCGATCCCTCGCCAGTTTCATTCCCAATTGGCACCGCTCATGAATGTCGCAGGGCAGGAGGTCACATGACAAAAACCAAATCACTTCTCACCCTGCTGGTCATCCTGGCGATGGCCGCGGTTTCCACGGTCCCGCTCGGCGCCGCTGAAAAGCAGGCGGCCGCGGGCGGCACGGACAAGCTGGTCAACATCAACAGCGCCGACGCCGCCCAGTTGGTCAAGCTGCCGCAGGTCGGCCCCAAGATGGCGCAGCGCATACTGGACTACCGCAAGAGCAGCGGCGGCTTCAAGCGCGTCCAGGACCTGATGAAGGTCAAGGGCATCGGCGAAAAGGTCTTCGCCAAGCTGCAGCCGCTGATCACGATCTGAAGCAACCGGCGGGGGGAAACCGTTCCGGCTTCCCCTGCGCCGAACAGGAGGAACAAATGGAAGAAAAGATCAAGGACCTGAGTTTGCTGTTGATGTTCCTGACGGGTTGGGAGGAAGATTCGCGTAAGAATCCCGGTGAAAAAGCCTTCTGCTCCTGGAAAGGCTACAGCTTCAAGTCCATGAACCAGCTGGCCGACGACAAGCTGATCGTTCAGTTCAAGGACAAGAAGCTCGTGATCCTGACCGATGCGGGCAAGCAGATGGCCGAAAAGCTGAAGACGAAATACCTGAACTGATCTCTACTTGGCGCCAGCCTACCCGGAGGCGCGGCCCGGAGATCAGGGCCGCGCCTCTTTTTTTCGCGGCTCACGCATGTGGGCAGGGAGACTGTGTTTTTTCTTTTCGCTTCTCATTGGCGGAAGGAGCGGCAGGGGTATCCGCCGACTTGTCGGTTGCCGGTTTGCCCGGCAGCGGTGACCCTTTCAGAGTTTTTTCATCCATCCTGCCTTTGTTCGCCGCATCCAGCGTTGCCGCGACAGGGGGCTGCGGGCGCCCCCCCGGCTGCGCGACCGCCGGCGGGACAACCGGGCGATAAACCTCGAGGCTGAAGACGTTCTGCAGCACGAACAGGCCAAAGAAGGTGATGAGCCCGGCCAGGATCGGCGTGACCAGCCAGCCCAGCGCGATGTCGCCCAGGACCTTGTAGCGGATCTCCCGGCCCCTGCGCACGATGCCGATGCCGACGATGCCGCCGATGATCGCCTGCGAGCTTGAAACGGGAACGAGCGGGATGGCCGGCAGGCCGTGCGCCAGCAGCCAGCCCTCCAGGGCCCGGGAGGAGAAGATGAAGAGAACCAGCGACTCCGCCAGGACAACGACGAAGGCCGCCAGCGGCGAGAGCTTGAGCAGGTCGTTGCCGACGGTTTGGATGACCTTTTGCGAATAGGTGAAAATACCGACAGCGATGGCGATGCCGCCCAGCAGGAAGAGCTGCTGGACGCCCGTGAAGGTAAACACGCCGGCCAGGTTGATATCCTTAAAGGGAGTGACCGGGACGAATACGCCCATGACGTTGGCGATGTTGTTCGCCCCCAGGCTGTACGCCCCGAAGGCGCCGACCATGATCAGGCCGATCCGCGTGTACGAGTCAAGGATCAGGGGATGGATGCGCGACCGCTTCAGCAGCGCGCGCAGCAGCATGTACACGAGCGCCGAAAAAGTCGCGGTCATGACGATCGCCGCCCCCCAACTGAGGACGATCCGCGTCAGTGAGCCGAAATCAGTACCCGAGCCGGAGAAGAGGTTCCAGCCCAGGATGGCGCCGATGATGGCCTGCGAGGTCGAGACGGGCAGCTTCAGCTTGGTCATCCAGTAAACGGACAGCGCCGCGGCCAGGGTGACCATGAAGGCGCCGGCCATAGCGTTCACCGCGCCCAGGCTCTTGAGCGTCGCTGTCGTCCCCGAGCCGCCGAAAACCGCGCCCAGGATCACGAACAGGCTGCAGATGACGGCGGCGGTCCTGAAGCGGACCATCCTGGAGGCGACGGCGGTGCCGAAAATGTTGGCGGTATGGTTGGCCCCCAGGGACCAGCCCAGGAACACGCCGCTGATGAGAAAGAAGTAGATCATGGGGCGCGCCGCTCAGAAGCTGCGCTTGATCGTGCTGATGCCCAGGCGGTCGGCCACGTCCTCGGCATGATCGGAGATCGTTTCAATGTGCAGCGCGAAGTAGCGCAGGTGGATCTTGCGGCTCAGGTCGAGGTCGGAGGCGAAGATGCGGCGCTTGAGGCGGTCGCTGATCTTGTCCGCTTCCTTCTCGAAGAAATACACCTTGTGCAGGTAGTTCTTGACCATGTTGAAGTCATGAAAAAAGGCGCGGACGGCCGTGACGATCGCCTCCGCCGAGTTCACGCAGGCGTCGGCCAGGGCAAGATAGTCCTTGCCGTACTCAGAGGGCACCGCCGGCATCTCCACCGAGAACTGGGTCAGGGTCTTTTTCTCGGCGTTGATCACGACATCCATGTTCTCCAGCAGGCCCAGCACGTCGCCGCGGATCTCGGGGATCAGCGAATGCACGTAGAGCTGGTTCTCGATGGAGCGCCTGAGCTCGTCGGCCTGGTTCTCCAGCCTGGATATCTCGGCGATCGTGCCTTCGAAACTCCCGATCTCGCCGTCCAGGTACTCGCGCATGCCATTCCTGAAAACGAGCGAGCCGCGGCTGACGATATTCAGGAATTCATCGATCTGCCCCTGAAGTATCTTGGATCGCTTTAAGTGAAAGATGCTCATGCGGACCTCACGGGGCCGGCGCCTGGCGGCTCATGGCCGCGGCTTGGCGGCGGCGTTCTTGCCGTTCTTCAGCACGTCGCGATAAAAAACCAGATAGGCAATGGCCAGGGCGAGCAGGATGAACAGGAGCTGGGGCGGCCGCCTGGCTTTTTTAAAGGTGCAGGACAGCGCGACCTCGTCGCCGAGACCGATGCCGTCGAGGGTGATGCGCCCGGTGATCCTGCCGTTCTCTTGGGCGATCGTGAACGGGGCGACCATGCCGGCCTTGGCGGGCTCCGGGATGAAGCGGTCGACGGCGTTGAAGACATGGCCATCAGGAAGGGCCAGCGCGGCGCTGAAATTATCGATGCCGGAAAACGAGACATTGACGAAACGATAGTCCAGCGCGCGGTTGCCGAACGGCCCCGGGCGGCCAGCGGCCTTGAAATAGCCGTCGACGGTGAACGCGATCTCGATGCGCGGCGCCGCGGCGGCCGTTGCCGGCAGATCAAGCTCCAGGAAGCGCTTGCCGCCCTTCTCGACCCAGCGCAGGGCGCCCGGGGCCAGCCCCTTCGCCTGCAGGCCGCGTACGGACCGGTGGCGCACGGGGACCAGGAGCCGCGGGACGACAGGGCCGCGGAATTCCAGCAGGAGGCGGATGGCGGCGGAACCGTCGGCGGCCAGGGTCACGGTCTCCGCGTAGCGCGACAGTTCCTGCGCATGGCCCGTCAGGCCCATTCCCAGGAGAAACAGCAGCGCGGCGACACGGGACGCTTTCTTCTTCATGGCGTGATCCCCAGCCAGCGGAACCAGGTCATGCCGGCAAGAGTCAGGATGATGACCCCGATCGTCGAGATGACGAGGCCGTACTTGATGTTGTCGAGGACGGAGAACTGCCCGGTGCTGAAGTAGATGACGTTCGGCTTGGCGTTGATCGGCAGGGTGATCACCCAGTCGGTGGTGAAGGCCGCCGGCAGCGCCAGGGCGAGCACCGGGAAGCCGAGCTGCTGGGCGACGGCGATGACGATGGGCATCATGATGATGACGCGCATGGTCTTGCTGGTGAAGAAGATGTGCGCGTACATGTTGACGGCGATGATCACCACGTAGACCACCCAGAAATTCGTCCCCGGCCCGATGTGCAGGTGCTGAAAGAGGCTGGCGATGGCCCAGCGGGCGGCGCCCGAGTTGTCCAGGGCCAGCCCGCCCGCGTAGGCGCCGGCGCTGAACAGCATCAGGTGCCAGGGGATGTCGGCCTCGTTCCACTTGATGAGGCCGATCTTGGGCAGGAAGGTGATCACGGCCCCGGCCATGGCCGCCATCACCGGGTTGATCTCGAACCCGAACCACTGCATGTGGAAGCGGTCGGTCACCCACAGGAAGATGACCAGGCCGAAAATGACCGCCGCCTTCTTCTCCTGGAAGGAGATTTTCCCCATGCGCTCGAGCTGGCGCTTCAGGGTGGCGATGCCCCCCTCAATGACCGGCTTGCGCTCCTCGGGCCGCAGGCGGATCAGCAGCCGCGGCCCAAAGAACCAGGCCAGCAGCATGGCGATGATCACCACCGGCAGGCTGGCGAACATCCAGTCGGTGTAGTATACCTTCTCCCCGCTCAGGGACATGATCAGCGAGATGGCGATCAGGTTGGCCGTGCTGCCGGTCATGAAGCCGGAGGAGAAGATATTGACGCCGAGCAGGTTCTGCAGGAAAAGGTTGCGCCCGAAGCCGTTGACCTTGTCGCTGGTGGAGCCATAGATCGCCGCCACCACCAGCATCAGGGGCAGGGTCATGACCGCCCGCGGGGCCGTGGCCGGGATGAGCGGCGCCAAACAGAGCTGCAGGACGATGAAGGCCAGGAACATCTTGGAGGCGTTGTGGCCGAAGCGGATGATCAGGTTCAGCGCCAGCCGCTTGGCCAGGGCGGTCTTGACCAGGATGGAGCTCAGCACGAAGGCCATGACGTTGAGCCAGATCACGTCGAAGCCGAGCACGCCCAGCACGTGCTCCTGGTCCCAGCCATCGGTGAACACCAGGGCGATCATCAGGATCAGGGAGGTGAGATAGGTGGGGACGGGCTCGCAGACCCACCAGACCAGGGCCAGGGCGAAGCAGGCCAGGACGGCCTGCCCGGAGGCGGTCAGCCCGACCGGAAGCGGCATGTAAAAGATCAGCAGGAAAACAGCAATGCCCAGGGGGAAGCCGAGATACTTCATCCACCTCTCGGTGCCGCTCGACTGCCGTTCCGGGACATTGGCCAGCTTGTGCTTTTCAAGGTCGAGGATGTCGTCCAGGGCGGCATGGGAAGCGGCCGGTCCGGCGCTGTTGGTCGCGTCGTCCAGCAATTGTCCGTTCCCGGGCTGTCGGCTTACCATTTCGTGAAGGGGTGCTTGATCAGGTTGGAGTTGAAGTAGCGGGGATCGCCGGAGACTTCAGCGCCGATCCAGGCGGGAAGGTCGATCTTCTGCTTTTCGTCCGTTAGCTCAACCTCGGCCACGACCAGGCCGGCGTTCTCGCCAAAGAACTCGTCCACTTCGAAGACCAGGCCGCCCACCGGGATCTTGTAGCGCTTCTTCTCGATGAGCGGCTTCTCGCAGATATCATCGAGCATGGTGTCGGCGTCCTCGACGGAGATCTCATACTCGAACTCCGAGCGCGACACCCCCTTGGTGATCCCCTTGATGGTCAGGAAGCCCTTGTCCTCGATCGTGCGCACGCGCACGACCCGTTCCTTGAGGGAAGAGAGGTAACCCTGGCGATAGACGATGCCCTTGGCGGCGGCTTTCCATTCGTCGCTCTTGACCAGGTACTTTCTTTCAATTTCTTTGCCCATGGTATTTCCTTATTAGTATACCACGGGGGCAGGGCGTCCTGCCCCCGTGGTGCTGGATCTCGATCCGTTGCCCGGCCTAGAACGAGTAGTAGAACCCGAACTGGAAGACGTTGAAGTCGTCGTTCCCGGGATAATCGCCGTCAGCGGTGGCGTATTCGTCGTTGTTGACCATGACGTAGTTCACGGCGAACTTGAGGTTGGGATAGGGATACCAGTTGGCGGCCAGGGTGATGTTGTTGCCCTCTCCGCCCATGATCTCCGATTCCGCGTGGTTGAGGTTGAGGTTGCTGATGCGGGCGGCAAGCTCGAAGGCCCCCAGCGATTTCTTCTTCGGGTAGATGCGGCCGGCAGGCTCGCCTTCCTCGATGCTGTACGGGCGCTTCTCGCCGGTGACCATCCAGCTGGCGAAGGCGTAGTAGCCGGAGAACTTGGCATCAATCTCATCCTCCAGGCGGTTGACCTTGACCGACATGTACTCGCCCTGCAGCAGGACCGGGCCAAAGGAGGCGGCAAGCTCCAGGCCGTACTGGTCCCAGGAAGCGACCTTTTTGATCTTACCGGTGGTCAGGAAGCGGGTATCCTCCACGTGCGTTTCGGACCGGGCGCGGAAACGCACCGTGCCCTCGTCCGTGGCGTTGGGCTGCGAATGGCCGAAGGCGCCGCCGATATGGATGAAGGCGTTGTCCTTGAGCAGCGGCAGGAAGCTCAGGCGCAGGTTGTAGTTGAGCGCTTCGTTGGTGTCGGTTTCATCGGCATTGACGGCTTCTTCGCCGAAGAGCCCGGCGAAGGCGCGCCAGTTCTTGCCCCACTTGGTCACGCTGAGGCCGATGCGGCGATCCGGGGCAAAGGCGTTGGGAATGGCTCTTTCAATAAAAGTGATGAAGCGCGAGGAGGTGACCTCTTCCACGCTGAACTGCCCCTTATGGTTGCCCAGGGTGATCATCATGTTCTTGAACCCGCCGTAGCCGATCCACATGTCCTTGATCTCGGCCTCGACGCCGGTGAAATCGATGTCGAACTGGGCCGACCAGTCGCCCCAGACCGGCTTGAAACCGAGGCGGCCGCGGCGCACTTCGATGCCGTTGCTCATGGGGTTCTCGTTCCCCGAATACATGGCGGCGATGAGGTTGATACGGCCGTCCAGCATGAACTGGAACTTGCCGTCCTCGGACTTGAAGAGCAGCAGGCCGTCATCGCTTCTGCCGGTAAGATCCCGCGATTCGATCTCTTCGGCCGCGGCCGCAAAGGCGAAACACATGACCAGTACGCACAAAATCACCATCTTTTTCATTTTATCCTCCTACGGATCAAACGATGTCCATGCCGACCGAGCGCTTCAGCGCTTTCAGGTAATTGACATTCTCGAAGCCGTCGAGACCCAGCTGGCGCACGGTGCGCATCACGGCATCGGGGTCCTCCATCTCGACGGCGACGGTACGGATCGGCCGGCCGTCGAATTTCAGGTCGGCGATCTCGACGATGCAGCCGTTGATCATGAAGCCGTGCCGCTCCTTCTCCACCCGGACCATCCTGAGATCGGCGTGCGGGGAAACCAGCTCGCCCAGGAATTCCTCATAGGAATATGCTTCCCGCTTCAGCGCGGGCAGAGCGGCCTTCCAGGCCATGAACACGTCGTTCAAGACGGGCAACGCCAGGGGGAAGCCGGCCTTCATGACCGGGAACCACTGCTCCAGCAGGTCCGCGTTCACCTGGCGCAGGGTCTTGATGTCCATGAGCGTGTCGCGAATCTTGGTGTTGTCCATGCTTTTTTTCGACAGGATATATACCTCCGAGCTGTTCCTGACCTTGTCCTCGGGAAAAGAAAGGATATTCTTCTCCGCTTCGCCGAAGGCCTCGCCGAACGTCCGCCATTCCCATCGTGCGATTATCTCTGCCATTGGCTCATGCTCCTTGTCCGTGACTGGCGCTACTATCCCGCCATGGCGGCAGGGAATCAATAAGGGAAACCCACTTTTCTTTTGTCGGGGATTCCCACCACAGGGGGGTGATACTAGGAGCGGCCCTTGGTCTCCTCGAGATCGGGGTGCCAGGCAATGGCCATGCGCAGGAGCTCGTCAGCGTCCTTGATGTTGAGCTTCTGCTTGATGCGCGAATAATAGGTCTCCACGGTCTTGATGCTCAGCAGCAGTTCCTCGGCGATCCGCTGCGGCCGCAGCCCCTGGCCGATGAGCTTGAAGATCTCCAGTTCGCGGTCGCTGAGGCGATCGACCGGCGATTCGTTTCCAGGCAGGTTGCCGCCCGCCGCTTTTTCCAGGAGCTTCTCGGTCATCTCCGGGCTCAGGTACATCCTGCCCTCCACGACCCGGCGGATCGCCGCCAGCAGGGTGTCGGACGAGGCATGCTTCATGACATATCCTTTCGCTCCGGCGCGGATGGCCCGCTCAGCGTAGAGGTCCTCGGAATGCATGGAGAGGATGAGGGCCGGCAGCCGGGGGCTCCTCTTCTTGACGATCTTGATCAAGTCGATGCCGTTCATGCCGGAGAGGGAGATGTCGACAAGCAGCAGGTCGGGCGCCAGACCGTTCAAGGCATTGAGCGCCTCGGGAGCGCTGCTGGCGCTGCCGCAGACCTCCAGGTCGGGCTGCTGGTCGATCAGCTGGGAGATGCCGTCACGCATGATCGGATGGTCATCGACGATGAATACCGCTTTTTTTTTCTTCATTGAACCGCCGTGGCCAGGGCGCGGGCTCACCTTACCCCGGACCCCGAGCCATGTCAAGCCGTCCCGCCATCAGCGCTCGCCGGAGAGGTCGAAGGCGCACTTGACAACGGCCCCGCTGTTCCTAACCGATGAGACCGCGAACGAGGCGCCGATCGAGGCGGCGCGGTACTCCATGATGTTCAGCCCCATGCCCTTGCGGTTCGGCTTCTCGGGAAAGCCGACGCCGTTGTCGCTGACGGTGAGCACGACCCGGCCGCGCTGCCGCGCCAGGCGGATGGCGATGCGGGTGGCCTTGCCGTGGCGGATGGCATTGTTCAGCGCCTCCTGGACGATGCGGAAGACATGGATAGTCATCTCCTCGTCGGCCGTCATCACCCCCTCAGGGCAATCGATGGTAACCGTCACGGCGAACAGCTCGCCGACGGCGACGGCCAGCTCGTTCAACGCGGTGGCCAGGCCGCCCTCGCCCAGGGTGGGGTACAGTCCCTTGGCCAGGTCGCGGGTATGGGTCAGGGCGTTCTGCAGGTGACCGATCAGCTTCTGCAGGTCCTGGGCCTCGTCCAGGCCGATGCGCTTCAGCTTTTCGTACAGGACCTGGCTCATGAAAATGATCCCCCCCAGCTGCTGGGAGAGGCTGTCGTGAAGGTCCTGGCCGATGCGGCGGTGCTCCTTCTCGCTGATCCCCATGATCTGCTTCTGCAGGCGGTTCTTGATGGCGATCTCCCGGCGCAGGCTCTCGTTGGCATCCAACAGCTCGCGGGTGCGCTCCCTGACCTTGGCCTCCAGCTCGCTGCGGGCGCTTTCCAGCGCCTCGTAGGCCATCTTGCGTTCGGTCTTGTCATGGATGCTGCCCATGACCCGTTCCGCCGCCCCGTCGGCCCCGGCCGAGACCCGGCCGCGGATGCGCAGCCAGTGGATGGCCCCGTCTTTTTTTTCCGTGCGGAATTCCTCGTCGAAGGAGCCCTGGCGGCGGATGGCCTCCTTGAGGGCGGCGGCGATCTGCCGGCGGTCGCCGGGATGGATGGCGCGCAGGAAATTCCTGTAGGAGCTGGCCGCACTGCCGGAACCAATGTCCAGGAGCCGCTTCATCATGTCGGACATGACGACCCGGTTCGAATGGAGGTCCCAGTCCCAGATGCCGATATCGGCGGCTTCGAGCGCCAGATGCATCTGCCGGTATTTTTCATCGCCAATGGCCGAGACTGCCCGGCGCGCTTTCAGCGCTGGGCGCTGCGGTCTTGCCTTGTCGTTCTTGCTGGTCATGCTCCCCTTCCCCGGGCTGTGCTTATTCTAATCCATGCTCGCTGCCTTGTGCAAGGCCGGACCGGAGATCAATTCTCCCGGCCGATGACCCGGAAGCGCCGCTCCAGGCGGTGGCCGTCCTCGTCGATGAGCACCAACAGGTGCTCGCCGGGGGCCGGGCTCGCCGCCAGCTGGTGGAACTGGCGGGTGGCGCCCAGGTAGCGCTCGCCCAGGTGCCAGTACAGCACGGCCCCCGGGCGGCGGTGGATGGCCTCGAACACCACCTGTCCGGGCCGGCCGTCCAGGTCGACGGGGACATAGACCGCGGTCTTCAGGTCGGGGTAGACGAGGCTGATGACCTGTCGCCCCGCCTCGGCCTGGTAAAAGCCGGCGCAATCCCTGCGGAACGGGGGCAGCGGGCGGTAGCCGGGGTGGCTGCGCCGGTAATAATACTCCTGCACCGGCGGCAATACGAACCATGGCTCGTGCACCATGCGCTGCGGCGATTCGCAGCTGGAATCGACCCGGAAGCGCCGGCCGGCGTCCAGGTGCACCAGCTGGTGAAAGGTGCACGGCTGCTGGAAATGGCTATCGCGGGGCATGGCCACGGTAATGACCGGGCAGAGCTCGCCGGCCAGGAAACCCGAATCGCGGCAGACGCGGAGCTCCTGCAGCCAGAGGCGCGGGGGCGGGATGGTGCCGCCCGTGTCCAGCGCCTGCAGGACGTCGAACAGCACCGGCGCCGCCGTGGACAAGCCGGTCAGGTCGGGATTGCCCTCGCCGTCGGCATTGCCGGCCCAGATGCCGACCGTATACGCCGGCGTCACGCCGACCGCCCAGGCGTCGCGCAGGCCGAAGCTCGTCCCGGTCTTCCAGGCCACCCACTTGGAGGAGGAGAACTGTTTCCAGAATCCTTCCTGGTCGGGGCGGTTGACTTCGGTCAGGGCTTCCAGGGTGAGATAGGCGGCGGCAGGCCCCAGGTCGGCCAGGGGCGCCGGGCGGAGCGGCTCGTCCTGCAGCAGGCGGACCTGGCGGCGGACGATGGCATCGCCCTGGGCCAGCTGGGCCAGGCCGGCATAGAGCCCGGTGATATCGAACAAAGTTCCCTCGGCCCCGCCGAGGACAAGGGTCAGGCCATAGCCGCCGGGAGGACGGGTCAGGGTGGAGAGCCCCCATTTTTTCAGCAGGTTATAGAAGCGGGGGATGCCGAACTGCTGGAGCATGCGGATGGCGGGAATGTTCAGCGACCATGCCAGGGCGTCGCGCGCCGGCACGGCGCCGCGGAAGCGGCGGTCGAAATTTTCGGGCACGTAGCCGGCGAAGTGCACCGGCGTGTCGGCGAGCAGGGTCGCCGGCGTCAAGCCTCCCTCCTGGAGCATGGCGGCATAGAGGAATGGCTTGAGGATGCTGCCGGTGCTGCGCGGGCTGCGCACCAGGTCCACGTCCTGCCCGTGCTCGGCCCCGGCGCGGCTGACGTTGCCCGCGTAGGCCACGACCGTTGCCTGGCGGTTGTCGACCACCAGCGCCGCCAGGTTGCGGATGTTGCCGCGCAGCAGCCGCTCGCCGTTGGCCTGCACGATGCGGTTCAGCGTCTCCTGCAGTCCGGCGCGGATGAAGGTCGGGAACAGCCTTCCCCTGCCGGGCCGCGCGGCCAGGGTGTCCAGCAGGTGCGGCGCCAGCCGCGGCAGCGGGCGCGCGCCGGCGGGCAATGGCTCGGCCCGCGCCAGGTCGCACTCCAGGGGCGAGAGGAATTTCCGCTGCAGCAGGCGTCCCAGCAGCCGGTCGCGCTTGGCCTTGAGCTGCCGGCGCCGTCCCGCACCGGCGACCAGCTTTGGATCGTTGGGCAGGACCGCCAGGAATGCCGCTTCGGCCCAGCTGAGGGCCTCGGGGCCGCGGTTGAAGTAAAGCCAGGCGGCCGCGTCGATGCCGACGATATTGCCGCCGAACGGGGCGTTGGCCGCGTGCAGGTCCAGGATCTCCTTTTTCGAGCGCGAGAGCTCGAGGCGCAGGGCCAGGAGCATCTCCATGAGCTTCTCCCGGTAGGTGCGCCGGGGATTGCCGCGCGAGATGCGCACCACCTGCATGGTCAGGGTGCTGCCGCCGCTGACCACGCTGCCCTTGCGCATATTCGCCAGCATGGCACGGGCGATGGCCCGCAGGTCGACGCCGCGATGGCGGTAGAAGCGGCGGTCCTCGTACTGCAGCAGGGCCTGGAAGAAGCGCCGCGGCACCGCTTTCATCCGGGGAAAACGCCACTGCTCGTCGGCGGCCAGGCGGGCGCCGAGCAGCCGGCCGTCGGCGGAGAACAGCACCGGCGACAGGTCATTGTTGAAAAGGCGGCGGGGCTTCGTCCACCAGCCCAGCAGGACCAGCAGCAGGACGCCCCCGCCCAGGAGCAGGAGCGCCTTGCGCCGGCGGCGGATGAACGCTCTCAGCGGACGATCTCCACCCATTTCCCGGTGCTGTTGGCGTGGAATTCCGCGTCATACATCGATTCCACGCTGATGCCCGGCTGGTAGAAGCGGCCGCTGTAGGAGGCGTTGAGCATGACGACGAACGTTTTCTTGGCACCCGCGCCCAGACTGAAGTAGGTGTATATGCGGTCGTCGCGCACGTCCTGGTAATCGTAATAGCCGGCCCCCGGCTCGTCGGTGAAGAGGCGCGGGTTGGATATCTGGCAGCCGGTGGGGACGAGGTGGGTCAGGGCCAGGTTGTTCAGCGCGACCTTGCTGAGGTTGGTCACGCTGATCACCACCTTCAGGTCGCTGCCCTGGGCGATGCGCGCCGGGTCGACGGCATTGTCTTTGGCATCGCGATAGGCCACGTCCAGGCGCAGGTTGTTCTCGTGGGCGCTCTCGGCGCCGGCGGCGGGAATGCCGGAGACATACGCAGTCAGGTAAAGAGTGGCCTGGCCCGGGTTCACCACCCGCAGCGTGCGCTCCGCGGCAGGGAAGGGGGAGAAGACCTGCTGGGAGAATGGGACCGCGGCTTCCACCTCGCGGGGCGATTCGCCGTCCCAACCCAGCCGGAAGCGGAACGGCCGGGTGGGCGAGCCCCCATAGTAGGCGGCCACAGCCATGAGGCCGTAGGCGGTCTCCTGGGTGGAATACCAGGCATCGGAGGCCATGGCCGCCACGATCTCGTCAAGCAACTTCTTGGCGCGGCCGGGCTGGCCCATGTGCACCAGGGTGCGCACCATGACCGCCTTGTCGCGGAATTCGGAGCCGAAGGTGCGGCGGTCATCACGGTACTTCGCGACCTGCCAGTTGCATTTGCGCAGCAGGTCCTCGGCGGCCTCGCCCTGGCCGCAGGCCTGGAAGGCTCCGGCCAGCAGCACGGCGGTGGCGCTCTCCAGCTCGGGGGTCTCCCGCAGGCGGTTCATGGCCCCCAGGTCGGGCGCCCCGGCCTGCGCCAGCGTGAACAGGCGGAAGGCCTGGACCAGCCGGCCCTGCTCGGGACCCGCGGTCCAGGAATTGGCCTGCGCCTTCTGCTGCTTCTTCCACAGGTCGAGCATGCCCGCCGGCACATGGTAGCCCAGGCGCGCCGCTTCGACCAGGAAATAGCCGGCATAGGAGGAGGTCCACTGGTGAACCTCGTACTCTCCAGGCCAGTACGAGAAGCCGCCGCTGGGCGCCTGGAAGCCGCGCATCTTCTCGATGGCCGTAGCGATGAAATTCTCCAGCCGCTTCAGCTGCCCCGGGTCAAGCTTGACCAGGTATTTCAGGTATAACTGCGGGAATGCCGTGGACAGCGTCTGCTCCAGGCAGCCGTGGGGATACTGGATGAGGAACTGCAGCCGCTTCTGCAGGTTGAAGGGAGGCAGCATCGAGAACTCCAGGGTCACGTCGTTGGTCCCCTTCAGCCCGAAGGCCCGGACCGGGATCTCCTTGGACGCGCCCGGTCCCACTTCGGCGCGGAGCGTCTCCGTGATCCTGGGGTTGGCGGCCAGCACGGGAATGGCGATGCGGCTTTCGGCCTTGTGCATGCCGCTCACCGCCTTGACATGGACGGAGCCTTGGCCGAGGGCCGCGGTCGCGGCCATGGGAAAGGAAACGATGATGTCGCCCGGCCTGGCGAACTCAACGGTCTTGATGCGCGGGCCGTCGATGCGCAGGCTCGCTCCCGGCTCGACCTGGACCTGCACCTTGCGGATGTCGGCACGGCTGACGAACACCGACACCGGCAGGTCGAACTGCTCGCCCGGCCGCACCACCCGCGGCAGGGTGGGCAGGATCATCAGGTCCTGGCGCACCGGCACCGACTTTTCCGCGACGCCAAAGGCGCCGTCGCGGCCGGCCACGACCATGACCCGCACCGCGCCGATGTACTGCGGCATCTTGAACCGGTGCTCCGCGGTCTTGCCGGCTTCCAGGGAAAAGGGGCCGGCGAAGATCACGACGGGCGGGAAGCGCTTCTGTTTTTTCTCGGCGCCCGTCCCCGTGCCCTCCTCGTCGCCGCCGAGCGCCAGCAGGCGCGAGAGATCGGCGCCGTAGGCCTCGGCCACGTCATCGAACAGGTCCCAGGTGAGGACGCCCAGCGCCTCGCGGCTGTAGAAGCGCTTGCGCAGGTCGGGGGCGGCATAGCGCGTCAGGCCCAGCAGCCCCTCGTCGACCACGGCCAGCGTGTAGGTCATGGCCCGCCCCGTTTTTTCCGTCACGGCCACCTTGAAGTCGGCCATGGGCTTCAGCTCGTCGGCCACCCTGACCAGCGGCTCCAGCCGCGTGCGCGGATCCTCCACCATGACCGGGATCACCCCGTAGAGGCGGATGGGCGTGTCGCTCTTCTTGCCCGAGTGCGGCTGCAGCAGGGTGACGTGCACATAGATGTTGGGGCTCATGCTCGCGTCAAGGTCGATGGTAAAGCGGTTCTCGCCGGCCTGGGTGCTCACCCACATCTGCCTCAGGACCCTCGAGTTGCTCTCCAGCGACACCAGCGCCCGGCCCTGCGGGGCGTCGGGAAGGAAGATGGTCGCCTTTTCCCCCACCCTGTAGCGCTCCTTGTCGGCGCTGAAATTCAGCCGCGTGGCGCCGCTGCCCTTCTCCTCGCGGGCACGGCCGGCCCAGCCCGGCCAATCGATGTAAATGGCCTGGCCGGCGGCATGGCCGCTCTGCGGGTCGACTACGCGCACCAGGTAGCGGCCCCACTGCGGGTACTTGACCTGGAATTTCCATTGCCCGAGGCCCTCGCGCGTAGCCACCTCGCCCTTGAGGACGGGCACGTGGCTGGTGTTGGCGACGTATTGGGCCAGGGAGTCGCCGCTCTTGTCCCACCACCACTTCCATTCGACCTTGTACAGGCTGACCTCCAGCCGGTCGCGGGACAGCGGCCGTCCTTCGGCATCGACGGTGACGATCTGCAGCAGGTGGTCGCGGTCGGTCAGCAGCATGCCGCGGGCCTCGTCGCCCTTGGGCACCTGGATGCCCACGAAGCTCTTGTAGGGGTAGAAGGGCAGGGTGAGCACGTCGCTGGAAAAGTCCCCGCTCTCCTCGAAGACGCGGAGCATGAACGTGGCGTCCATCATGCCCGGGGCCGCCCCCTCCATTTCGAGCTGGATGGGAAAGCGGGCGCGGCCCTCGGCGTCCAAGCGGGCCTCGACGACCTGCTGCTCCGACGAGGCGACCTCGCGGGCGGGGTCATCGAAGACAAACCCGGGCCAGCGCGCGAAACGGGTGGGCCGCTGCGCCAGGCGCACCTTGGCGTCGAACTGCAGGTTGGCGGCCACGGCGCCGTGCAGCCACTGGCTGCTGATGGCGGCCGCCAGCGGCTGGCCCGCCAGGACCTTGTCGCCGCCCGGCTGGAAATCGATCTTGAGGCGGTTGGGCACCACCGTCTCGATCTTCACGTTCTGCTCGAACACGAGCCCGCCGACAAGCACCTTGGCCTTCCAGTTGCCGGTCAGCGCCGACTCGGCCGTGCGGATGCGGAACGAGTGGAATGCGTCCAGCGAGCGGTCCGGCTTGCCGGAGTGGATCAGCTGGCCCTTGGGGTTGTACAGCTCGAGCAGCACCGGGTGCGCCCCGGGCAGGACGCGCTCACGGTCGAAGAGGACGAAAGTAAGATGGAGGTCGTCGCCCGGGCGCCAGACCCCGCGCTCGCCATAGATGGCCCCCTTGATCCCCTTCTGCACCTTCTCGCCGCCGACATCGAAATGGCTCGTGGCCAGGGCGCCGTCCTTGCTCAGGCGCAGGTAGCCCCGGTCCCGGTTGTGCTGCGCCTCGATGAAGAAGGGCTGGGCGGGGAGCTTGAGGGTGAGGAAGCCCGAGCCGTCGCTGCTGCCCTCGGCCAGCAGCTGGTTCTGGAAGTTGAAGGCCTTGACGCGCACGCCGGAAAGGGGCTCGGCACTGCGGATGTCGCTGGTGACCACGCGCAGGTCGAGATCGCCGCCGAGCTTGGCCACCAGGCCGATATTGGAGGCTAGGAAATTGCGCGCCTGGACCGCGTTCTCGTTGAAGCGGGGATTGTAGTAGGCGTCCTTGCAGGGATCGCTGCGATCGGCCCAGCCGTCCCGGCCTTCCTGGTAGTAGTACTCATAGGAATAGTCCCAGTTGGAAAAATCGCGCCAGGAGGCGTCGTCCTGGTTCTGCAGGGCGGGCTCGAGGACCGGCTTGTCGCTGTTGCTGCAGGGGAACACCGAGTTGCCGCGGTTGAAGGAGAGGATGATGCGGAACAGGCTGCCCGGGTTCTCGCCCAGGAGCCGGGTCACGTCCAGGCTGTAGCGCCGCCAGTTGGCCGTGTCCTCGGCCTTGTCGGAGAGGGAAACGGTCTTGCGCCACAGGAAGCGGCCGACCAGCGCGAGGTTCTCCTTGCCTTCCAGGTTGTTCTGCTGGAAGAACTGCGCCATGTTGTTGCTGAAGACCTGGAACGCGGTCACCTGGACCGAGCGCAGGCTCACGGCCTCGAAGGGCACGGTCAGCCGGTCCTTGTCGGGGAGGATGATGCCCTGGCCCACAAAGCGCACCTGCGGCGCGAGGCGCTGGAAGGCGACCGTGCGTGCCAGGCGCTTCTCCAGCCGCCGGTCGTTGAAGTTGCGCACGCCGGGGTTGACGACGACCTCGAGCGAGCCGTCAAAGCCCTTGGCCGAATACACGCGCACCACGTTGTTGTCGATCTCGAAGGTGGGCTCGTGGCCGGCGATGGTCACCAGCCCGCGCAGGTTCTGGTTCTTTTTAAGCGGGTCGGAAAAGCGCAGCAAAACGCTGGTGGCCGGCTCGAGCACCGCCTCGGCATCCATGAGCTCGAACTGCCCCAGTGAGGGGACGTCGACCTGGCGCGAGCCCTGCTGCTCGGCCCCGACCGGGGCACCGTCCCATTGCAGCTCGACGCGGCTCGGCTGCTCCAGGCGCTGGACGGTCTTGACCACGAAGCTGTGGCTGCGGCCTTCATTCTCGTGCGCCCACTCGACGGACAATGCCTTGCCCTCCTGCCGGGCCGAGAGGATCTTCCTGACGGCGACGCCGTCCTGGCTGTCGCGCGTCGTCAGCACGCCGCGCAGGAGGAACTGGTTGGGCGATACCTCGTTGAGCGGCGTAAGCCCTTCCAGGTCGATGGCCAGCGACTCGCGGATCACCGAGAATGCGAACTCGAAGCGCGCGTACGCCCGGGGCAGGTCCATGAACTTGCGGACATGCAGCACGGCGCGGTAGCTGACCCCCGGGGCCAAATCGCGCTCCGGGGTGAAGACCAGCTCGCGGGGCGACTTCCATTTGCTCTTGCCGGCCAGGGCGGGGCTGAATTCCAGGTAGCCCTCGAGCTCGGCGGGGTCCTGGCCCTCGCTGCCGACGTTGTTCACGAAGAGGACGCGGATGGGGGCCCGGCGCGATATGTCGCCCGAGGTGAAGGCGCTGATATGGCGGTACCACTCCTGGGCCTGCGGCGGCTTGGCCTTCTTGCAGGATGCCTGGAAGAATGAAAGCAGCACCAGCAGCGATATGAGGATCGATCCTGACTTTTTCATGCGCCCTCCTTTGCAAAGGGAAAATATAGCATAAAGATAAAAAAATATCTTGAACGCCGTTGCCGGGCACGGCCCGGGCCGGGGATTGCGGCGGCGGGCCTCTCTGCCATTTCTTGCCCGGGGGGGTTGATTTTTGTTTTGATTTTGGTTATAGTGCCGCCGATGATCGTGGAGAGGAAAGGTTTTCCACGAATAAATTCAAACAAGGAGATGAGCGAATGTCAAAAGCAATGACCAAGGGACAGATCGTGACCGGAGTTGCAGAGAAGGTCGGGATCACCAAGAAGCAGGCCGGGGAAGCCATCGACATGCTGGCGACCATGGCCTACAAGAACGCCAAGAACGGCTTCACCGTTCCCGGCCTGGGCAAGCTCGTGCTGGTGAACCGCAAGGCCCGCATGGGCCGCAACCCGGCTACCGGCGAAGCGATCAAGATCCCGGCCAAGCGCGTCGTCAAGTTCCGCGTCGCCAAGGCCTGCAAGGACGCCATCCTCGGCTAAGCCCGGATCGTTCCCCGATCGACTCGGCAGCAAAGGCCGCAGCCGTCTGGCTGCGGCCTGTTTTTTTTTGTAGGAGCACGCGATCCCCATGGGCTTGAACATCGTTCTTCTCGGCCTCGGCCAGGTCGGCTCCCACCTGGCCAAAGTATTGTCGCGCGAAAACCATGATATCGTCGCCATCGACAGCGACCCTGGCCGTTCCCGCGAGGCCGATGAAAATCTGGACATCAAGGCCCTTCACGGCCAGGGCTGCGATCCCCGCCTTCTCGAGGAAGCCGGCATCGCACAGGCGGACATGCTGATCGCCGTCACCGGCAACGATGAATTGAATGTCCTGGCCTGCGGCATGGCCGCACGCTACGGCGTGAAGCAGAAGATCGCCCGCATCCGCAATCCCGGGTACTTCCATCGCCCGCCGCGCTTCACCTTCGCCGACTGGGGCGTGGACCTGGCCATTCATCCGGAGCTCGAGACGGCCCGGGAGATCGTGCTCCTCATCAAGCGCAGCGCGGCCACCGACGTTCTGGAATTCGCCGATAACCGCGTCCAGCTCATCGGCATCCGCATCGACGCCACTTGCCCCCTGCTGCATAAAACCCTGGAGGCGATCGGCCGGGAGTTTCCCGACAAGGTCTTTCGCGTGGTGGCCATCCTGCGCGGGCTCGTAACCATCAGCCCCGCGGGCAGCGATATCCTGCTCAACCGCGACCAGCTGTTCATCGTCGCGGCCAGCGCCGACATCCCCGCGATCATCGCCCTGATGGGCAAGTCCGAGGAGAAGCTGCAGCAGATCATGATCCTCGGCGGCGGCCGGGTCGGCCGGGCCACCGCCGGGCTGCTCGATCAGGAAAAGGACCTGGCCATCAAGCTGATCGATTCCGATATCGACCGCACGCAAACGCTGGCCGACGAGATGAAACGCACCCTGGTCATCCACGGCGACGGCCGCGATTTCAACCTCCTCGCCACGGAGGGCATTCTGGAGACCGACGCCCTGATCAGCGTCACCGACGACGAGGAGACCAACATCCTGACCAGCCTGCTGGCCAAGCACTTCGGCGTGACCAAGACCATCGCCCTGGTCAATCGCCGCGAATACCTGTCACTGATGGCGCCCATCGGCGTCAATGCCGCCGTGAACACGAACCTGGTCACCTCGAACGCCATCCTGCGCCTCATCCGCCGCAAGGATGTTGTCTCCCTGGCCACGCTGCCGGGCCTCGACTCCCAGGCCGTCGAGTACATCGCCCATGCCGACTCGCGCATCACCCGCAAGCAGCTGACCCGGATCGATTTTCCCCGCGGCGCCATCGTGGGCGCCATCACCCGCGGCGACCAGGTCATCATCCCGATCGGCGGCACGCGCATCCAGGCGGACGACCACGTGATCGTATTCTCCCTGCCCCAAGCGCTGCCCGATGTCGACAAGCTTTTTTAAGCGGATGAGACCGTCGTGAACACCCGGATCATCGGCCGCTTCCTCGGTTTCATCCTGCTGTTCGTCGGCATGTTCATGGCCGTTCCGGCGCTGTTCGCCTGGCATTACGGCGGCGGCGATCTGGCGGCCATCCTCATCTCCTCGGCGCTGACCATGGCCGTCGGCGGCTCGCTGATCCTGATTTTCCGCACCCGGGGCGAGCTCATGCTTCGCGACAGCTTCGCGGTCGTGACGCTGGGCTGGCTGATCATCTCGGCTCTCGGCGCCCTGCCGTTCGTCATCTCGGGCCATATCCCCTCCTTCACCGACGCCTTTTTCGAGAGCATGTCGGGCTTCACGACCACCGGCGCCTCCATCCTGGTCCGCGTCGAGGACCTGCCGCGCGGCCTGCTGTTCTGGCGCAGCCTCACCCACTGGCTCGGCGGCATGGGCATTATCGTCCTTTCCCTGGCCATCCTGCCCATGACCGGCATCGGCGGCACCCAGCTGTACAAGGCCGAGATCCCCGGCCCCACCCTGGACAAGATCACGCCGCGCATCCGCCAGACGGCCAAAACGCTTTGGAAAGTGTACGTTCTGCTCACGCTCCTGGAGACCCTGCTGCTGATCGTCGGCGGCCTTGACCTCCACGAGGCTCTCTGCCAATCCTTCGGGACCATGGCCACCGGCGGCTTCTCGACCCGGACCGCTTCCATCGCCGGATTCAACAGCGTCTTTGTCGAGGCGGTCGTGCTCGTCTTCATGTTCCTGGCGGGAATGAATTTCACCCTCCACTACCATTTCCTGAAGGGGAAAACGTCGGCCTTCTGGCGCAGCGAGGAATTCCGCCTCTACCTGGCCATCATTGCCGTCTTCTCCCTGCTCCTGACGGCGGACCATCTCCTGGCCGGGACCATGCGGGCCGGCGGGGCGGTGCGCCATTCCCTTTTCCAGGTCGTTTCCATCACCACCACCACGGGATTCGCGACCGCCGATTTCGGCCTCTGGCCGGCCACGGCGCGCTTCGTCCTGCTGTTCCTGATGTTCGTCGGCGGCTGCGCGGGATCGACGGGAGGCAGCATCAAGGTCGTCCGCGTCCTGATTATTCTCAAGCAGGGTCTGGCTGAGCTGAGGAAGCTGCTCCATCCGCGCGCCGTCATCCCGGTCCGGGTGGACGGGCGCACGGTCCCTCAGGACGTGGTCGTCAACATCCTCGGCTTCATGTTCCTCTATATCGGGCTGCTGTTCCTTTCCACCCTGGCCATGACCCTGATGGGGCTCGACATCCTTGCCGCGTTTTCCTCGGTCGCGGCCTCGATCGGGAACATCGGACCGGGCCTGGGCTCCGTGGGACCGGCGGCCAACTTCCAGCACATCCCGCTGGCGGGCAAGTGGCTGCTCTCCTTCTGCATGCTGGCCGGCCGCCTGGAGATCTATACCGTATTCGTTCTGTTCACCCGCGATTTCTGGGAATAGGCGGATCGGGACCGCTCCTTGAGGCGACGGCAGTCTCCCGACAAACCCGGACGGTGAAAAACGCGGATCATGCCATGAACAGCAGGACCTCCCCCAGCAGGGCGACACGCGTGCCGGCGACCGCTTATCAACGGTGTTGCCGCGAAAACCGGCGTGGATCAGATCTGCGTCGCCTGCCAGGTGCCGCTGCCGCGGCAGGGGTCGGTATTGCCGATCTCTTCCCAGGTGCCCTTGACCTGCCATTTGCCGAGACGCTGGCATATCGTGCCCTTGAACTTCACCGTATTGCCGCCGGGAGTGATGATGCTGCCCTCCAGCAGGCAGCAGCGGCGCAGCCCCCGACGCAGGGTCCCGGTCCAGTTGTTGACCGCACCGGAGGAGTCGACGATCGTACCCCCGACCGTTGCCGCGCATGGCTTCTTCTGCTGGATGACCATGGTGAACTTTTCCTTCACCGGGGCCGGGCAGTTGGGCTTGGCATAATTGACCTGGAAGCCCTCGTAACTGCCGGCGATACAGCAGAGCTCCAGGGCTTGCGCCGGCAGGGAAATCGCCGCCAACCCGGCAATGATGATCAACGCAAGAGCGACCGCGAATACGCCATGTTTTTTTTCTCTCACAGTTTCCTCCTGATTTTCCGTCTTTATATAGAAAATGCCCCGGGAAATCTCAGGGATAATTTTCTTTCCCGCCCTGTTCCGCCATCCGGCAACAGACTATTCCGGCGCGCCGCCTTATTTCGCGTTCATCTTGATGTTGATGAAAAGAGAATGCTCGCCCTGTCGCCATTTCACGATGATCCGCGCATCCTTGGTCTCGGCGCTGTATGCGTCGTGGGGCACCGTGGCTTGCGGGGGGAAATCCCGGAGGTCCCGCACCAGCCATTCAGCCGTTGATTGTTTCAATTGGTCCAGTTTCGCCAGGTACGGCTCGCCGGCGTCGCGCATCAGGGTATAGTCCAGTTCACAGCCGACCAGAGTGCCGGCGTGGAAGGAAAGCTCGAAGACGGCCGTGCCCTCGGCGACGTTCGCCATCCAGCGGCATGTACTCTCGGCGCAGCGCGCCGGGCCGTAATCCACGATCGCTTTCTTCACGGCGTCCATCTCCATGAACCACTGCAAGCCGAAGGGAAGGTAGAGCGCTTCCGAAGTAGCGGCGGGCCAGGGAAGCGGCCTGGCATTGACCTGGATCACGCAAGCCGTCAGGATCATCATGATGACGCATTTTTTCATCTTCCCTCCTTGGGCTCGAAAGAAATCGATCCGCCCTGGCCGTGATTTTATTGCCGCGCCGGAAAAAAGTCAAACCCGCAAAGACAAGCGTTGCCCGGGAGGACAAAGGCGCAAAGCAAACGGATCGTTGACCATGGCCGGCTTGACTTTGCAGTCGACCACAAATAAACTTACCATACCGTTTGCGAATACGGCGCCTCAAGGAGGAGAAATGAAAGCGCGCGCCTTGGATACCCAATCCGCTGTCCGGCTACTGCCGGTGTTTTGTCTTGTCGCCTCCTTCCTTTCTCCCTGCTTGCCCGCTCAGGCGGTCCTGAACCATTCGGATGCCCTCACGGCCCTGATCCAGCAGGCCGACCGGACCTATGCCCGGGCCGCGAACACCTCGATCCAGCATTTTTTCAACAACATCCCGGTGAACGCGGCCATCATCCTGGGGCTGGCCATGCACGGCCAGAAGCGCATTGCCGATCCAAACCCGCAATATCTTACGCACTACGAGGCCCTGCGCCTGGAAGCCCATGAGTTTCTCGAAGGACTGGCCAAGGCTCATCATTTCAGGAACCCCGTCGACGGCCAGCCGATGAACCGGCAGTCCCTGGCCGCGATCTTTGACAGCAACGCGTCGGGAGAACAAAACCAATGGGCGATCCAGAACCGGTTGCCCAACCCGGCGGCCGTCCGCCAGCCCTTGATCCTGGATCGGGTCACGCCGCAATCGCTGGCCAAGCTCCACCTGAAAGACGATTCCAACTCTATCCGGTTGCTGGACCAGACCGCTCCCCCGGTGATCCAAGATGACCCCCGCCTTCGGCAAAACCCAGCGCCGCCGCCCGGCTGCCCGGCCAGTTACGTGGTCGGCACTTGGTGGCTGCAAAAATCTTTCACCAAAACGATTCATCGATATGAGATAACCCAGACCGGCGACTGCACCTTCGTCATGCGATCCCCAGAAACGGCAGATCATCTCGAATTCCGTTATAGTGGAGAATGGTCCCGAGGTTTTCAGCATGATAGTGGGATATGGATCCCTTCAGCACCTCGTTTCATCCTGACCCGCATCCGGAGCCAAAGTGGATGGGTCCAAAAGAATGAGGCAATTCATATCTACCGAAAACCGGAGGGCGATGAGATGCTTATCCTGTTGATTGATTTTAAGCTTTTTCGCAACAAGCCCAGGTGATGAAGCGGACGACGTGCCAGCCGATAGTCCATAATCATTTAAAACTGAGGGAGGAAATGCGGATGATGCTTTTTTGCAGAAACCATGTTCTCGCGGGCTTGATCTTGGTTCTGGCAATCTTACTCCCGGCCGCCCATGCCCGGGCGCAAAACCGGGATACCCAGGACCGGATCGACGCCATCGAATCCCGCAGCGACCAGGCCGCCGAGAAGCGGCGGCTGGTGCGCGAGGAGCTGAACAAGGCCGATCGTCTGGCCTGGATCGTGACGGGCTGGTTCCAAAAAAAAGGGCAGGTAGAAGCAGAGATCCAGCGCCTCGAGACACAGAAAAAAACCGGCGCTTTCAACATTTACGACACCCGGCAACTCGACGACCAGCTCCAGTCCCTGCGAAATAAGCTCGACGGTATCATGCGGTTGGAAGGGGGATTGGTCATCGACGGCGATCCGTTCAACTCGTTTTTTATGCTTCAGGAGGCGTTAAAGCAAAAAAACAGCGAAGCGATGCGCTTGAACGACGAGTATGTCCGGCTGACCCAGGAGTTGCGGGCCCTCGACCAGGAACGGGACGCCCTGCTCCCCCGGGCGCGGGACCAGGAGAAAACCGGGCTGCGCTTCGATCAATTCAAGCTCGGCTACCTGCAGGAGGATCTTCAGATGCTGCAGGAACTGGTGGGCAACAACGAACTCTGGATCCTGCAGTCCTCGATCGCCTTGGGGGCCATGGTCCCGCACATGTCCCGCGAGCGGGCCCTCACCCTGCTGACCAACGAGTATATCCTCTCGGTCCAGTCCACTCCCGGCAAAAAGGCCGACCACCGGGAGCTTGCCGAGGTCATCAAACAATACCAGGCGCAATCCGAAGCGATCAAGCGCCAGGTGCGCGAGCACATCATTCCGGAAAAGATGCGCGAGATCGAGGAACTGCGGCAGCAGATCAAACTGCGGGAAGGCGGCGCCGGCGAGATCCGGGGCTGCTGGGTCGTCATGGTGGGCAGCGGGAATTATCCGGTCATCGAGATCGCCGCGAATGCCCAGGGGGATTTCGAGGCGATCATCACCCGGGTCGGGCAACTCGATTTCTTCAAGCGCGGGAACCGGTTGTTCTCGGTCAGCCGCATCAATGACGACACCTACGACGGCACCGAGTATTCCTTCACCGCCGATGGCCGCCCCGTCAAGATCCCGCTGCGTCTCGTCATCAGCCGCGACGGCAAGTCGATCCACTATCGCGCCGACTCCATCGTGACGCTGCGCCGCTGCGATTGAAGCGCCATTCTTCCCCTGGCCCGCGATCCTCGCGCCCGCCAACGGTCATTTAGAACAGGAAGAGCATGACCACCCCGAGCAGCGCGACCAGCGTGCCGATGATCGCCCGCGAGGTGATCCTTTCCTTGAACAGGAAATGAGAGACCGGCAGCAGCAGCACGGGGGTCAGGGACATCAGCGTGGAAGCGACGCCGATCTGGGTATGGGTGATGGCCACCAGCGACAGCACGACCCCCAGCGCCGGCCCGGTCAGCGCCCCGGCGCCGATCTGCAGCAGCGCGCTCCTGTCCTTCATGCCGGCCAGGTGGCGGGAGAGGGTTCCCGTGAAGAGGCTGAAGAGCGCCAGGAGCAGGGCGGCGACGCTGACGCGGACGAGGGTGGCCGAGATGGCGGAGTAGCCGCCGGCCAATCCCAGCCGGGAGAACAGCAGCCCCACCGCCTGGCCCACGGCCCCGCCCACGGCCAGAAGCACCCCCAGGCGGTAGCGCCGCGGCTCCCGGGCGGCGCGGGCGGCTTCAGGCGCCGTCCTCTCCGCCACCACCCAGGCGATGCCGCCGATGGTCAGCAGCATGCTGGCGATCTCCAGGATGCGCAGCGTCTCGCCCAGGAACACCCAGGCCAGGAAGGCGCCGCAGACCGGCACCAGCAGCGAGAGCAGCATGGCCAGGCGCGGGCCGATCAGCAGGAAGGATTCAAAGAGCATGGCGTCGCCGATGACGAAGCCGACCAGGCCGGAGATGCCCAGGTAAAGCAAGCGGCGCGGCTCGATGGCGAGAGGGAACGGGGTGGAGAACAGCAGGCCGTGCAGCAGCACCAGCGCCGGGACCGCGATCCACAGGCGCAGGGTATTGACCGTGACCGCACCCACGCGCCGGCCGGCCATGGTGAAAACAACCGAGTTGAAGGCCCAGCAAACCGCTGTGAGCAATGCCGCGATCTCGCCGTAAACGCCCATGATCCATCCTATGAAAATTTTTTCCCGAGGCCGGATTATAGCAGGATTCAGGGCAGAACATAAGCGCCGCGCACTGCCGGCCGCTGCGGGATACTGTTCCGCTTACAGGATGTCGCCGATCGAGAAAACTCTCTTGCCGCTGAAAAGGGTCAGGATGACCCGGGCCTGGCTGATCTCGCTGGCCGGGATGCGGAACAGGTTCTTGTCCAGCACGATCAGGTCGGCCGCCTTGCCGGCCTCGATGGACCCGGTGGCATTCTCCAGGAAATTGGCGATCGCGCCATTGATCGTGAAGCTGGCGATCATCTGCTCCAGGGTCGCCCGCTCCTCGGGCCAGAGGATCTCCCGGGGATCGCTGACGCCCAGGCAACTGCGCGTGATGCCGATCTGGATCGCCCGCAGGGGATCGCAGGGGATCGTGACCGCGTAGTCGCTCGACGAGGCCACCAAGACCCCGGCCTTGAAAAAGCTGGCCATCGGGTATTCCTCATCAGCGCGCTTCTGTCCGAGATAGGGGACCTGCAGGTTGTAATAATAGGCGTCTTTCATGAACCAGTACGGCTGGGGCACGGCCACGACATTGAGCTCCTTGAAGCGCAGGATGTCGGCGGCCGCCACCAGCTGGAGATGGGTGATCAGATTCCGCGCATCGCGCCTGCCGTTCTTTACCGAGGCGTGGGCGAAGGCCTCCAGGGCCAGCGCCGTCGCGGCATCGCCGATCGCGTGCACATGGACCTGGAAGCGCTCCCGGTCCAGCTCCACACACATGCGCTTCAGCTGGTCGGCGTCCCAGCGTGGCTCGCCGCGAAAGCCGGGCAGGTGCCGGTAGGGCTCCATCAGGAAGGCCGTGCCCCCTTCCACCACGCCATCCATATAGATCTTCGCCCCGTTGACCTGGAAAAGCGGTCCGCGGTTCTTCGCCCTCTCCGCGGCCAGCTGCGCCGCCTGCTCCAGGCCCTTCTTGGGATCCACGAACAGCGAGGCGCGGAACCTCATGGCCAGTCGCCCTTCCTTTTCAAGGCTCCGGTAGGCGGCAAGATCATTGCCCCCGACGTCCACCGTGGCATCGTGCGCGGTGGTGATGCCGAAGGCCGCGGCCATTTTCTGGTAGGTTTCCAGGGCCTGCATCAGCTGAGCGACGGAATAATCGGGGAACAGGTCCGCGACCAGGCGGGCCGCGCCCTCGCGCAGCGTGCCCGTCGCCTCGCCGGTCAAGGGATCGCGCTCGATCACGCCGCCGCGCGGGTCCTTCGTCTCCCGGGTGATCCCGGCCAGCTTCAGGGTCAGTGAATTCACCCAGGTTGCGTGTCCGCCCTCATCGTCGAGCGCCACGGGGATGCCCGGGACGATCTCATCGATGATCTTCCTGTCGGGGCCGGTCTTGCCGAAGAGGGTGTTCTTCCAGCCCCGGCCCTTGATGAACTTGGCATCCGGGTGTTTGGCGACAAAATCCCGGAGCGCCCGCTTGTACTCCTCGAGCGAATCCAGGCCGGTGAACATGACGTCGAAAAGCTCGTGGGCGGCCCCATAGGCCGGATGACAGTGGCTGTCGATGAAGCCGGGCAGGACCAGGCGCTTCTCCAGGTCAATGACCGTCGTGCCGCAGCCGGCATAGCCAGCGGCCCCGGCATTGTCCCCGACATAGATGAATTTCCCGTCCTTGATGGCCAGGGCTTCGGCGACGGTGCGCCGGCTGTCGACCGTATAGATGAAGCCGTTCCTGAAAACAAGATCGGCTGCGACAGGATCCGCTGCGGTCCCGGCGGCGATAGCGCTGGCCGCGAGCATGACGAACAGCAGGCAAAGGAGCCGTGAAAAGTTTCCGCCCACAGGGTACCTCCTCATCCATCAGCCGGATCTTAGGCGCAACGGCCCCGGCTGTCAATCATGCCGCCGGGGCTCCCCTGACCGTGCAGTGTACTCCATTGGCGTGAAAAAAGGGAACGGGGAAATGCCAGAAAAAGACCGAAAAAAAATGAACCGGCGGGCAGCCAGTTGATTTTTCATTTTGTTTCGTTTAAGATTAACGGCACCCATGGGAGGAGCATGAAAAAGATCCTGTTCGTCCTCATATCCATCGCTTGCGCCGGCCTGGTCCCGGCACAAAGCATCGACGTCAGCGCCAATGTCGGCATACTCACCCGCAACGACTTCACCTTCGATCCGCTGGTCTTTTCGGGGAACGTCACTCTCGCCTTTTTCGTCGGCGACTTCATCCTGTTCAGCCCGGAATGCACGCTGTACACCGACAGCAAGTTCACGACCGATTCGCTGCTGCTCGCCCCCGGAGGCACGATCAATTTCACGACCGGCCAGCTTTTCATCGGCGCCGGCATCATCAAGGAGATCTGGCTGAAATCCACGGACGTCACCATCCCCCTGGAAATGAAGCTCCAGGTCGGGATCCGCGCCAGCAAGTATCGGCTCGGCGCCTACATGCTGACGTTTTTCGAAGAGATGTTCAAGGATATTTCCTTCGGCTTCACCATCGGCTTCGCATTGTAGACGGAACAAGACCGGAAGCGGACGCCCATTCACCTGGCTTTCCACTCATCAGCCGCCGGCGCTGCGCTCGCTGAAATGCACGTACGAGAAGCATTCGGGAATGTGGGAATCGTAGACGCCATGCGCATTCAAGCTCCAGCCGGGATGGGGCCTGATCTCGCTGCCGAGGCTGCGCAGGGCCTCGAAACGAGAGAAATCGACGCGCAGCACATCGCCCTCCCTGGGCGGGAAGGCGCGGTCGGCGAAGAGCCGTCGCATCCCCTGCCAGGGGAAAGCCAGCTCCACGGTCCAGCCCTTGTCGATCCGCGAGCTGTCATTGATGACGCCGTCGACGTGCACGCCGCTCTCCAGCCCCTGAAAATCCCAGTCCAGGAACGCCCAGCGCTTGCCGCGCGGGTGCCGCCCATGGCGGGAGGCGTCCTGGAACCCGCCCAGCAGGTCGACCTTCCGCGTGCGCAGGTCGTATTCCGGCCGGTCGAAGCGGCTGCCGGGCCTGAGCGCGTCCTGCCAGACGAAGAAAGCCTCGTAGACGGTGCCGAAGGCATTGACCTCGAACTCATAGTAGCAGTCATCACCGCCGATGAACACCTCCACGTCGCTGTCGTTCCAGATGAAGGAGTCGCGCTCGGTGAGCGCGGCGCGCACATCATGCTCCTCGACGAAGAAGCCCACGTAAAAAGCACGATCGTCCCACAGGCAGGCGACGCGGGTCTCGAAGAACCCGGGCTCGCCCGTGACCAGGTCGACGAAGCGCTGCGAGCGCGGAGCCGCCAGCCAGGCCGCCTCGTCCAGCCGACCGTCGACGCGAATGGGCCCGGGGGCGCGGAAACACGTGTAATGGACCAGCTGTTCTTCGGGGCTGCCGTATCGCGCATTCATGGCGAAAATATAGAGGGGACGGCGACAAATGTCAAACAAAGGATCTTGATAGGAAAAGAAAAATGCTCTCCTCTTCACTTCTTCCTTTTTCCTCCCGGCTTTTGCCGTCAAGGCGTTTTCTCCGTTCTCCGCTCATGCCCATTGCATTCCCTCTCCCGTTCAGGCAATATGGTGTTTTCTATTTATCCGCTATGGGATACAATAGCCCAAACGAGGAGGGAACGACATGTCAGACAAAGGAACGAAAAAGAAATTGACCCGGATCGAAGGCGGGGATGCCGCAGCCGCGGCCCGCGAGGCCAAGCCGTTCGTCGCCGCTCCGGAAAGCAAGGCCAAGGCCAGAAAGTTCCGCATATTCGCGATCCTTTCCTGGATCGTGGCCATCGGCCTCGAGGTCGGCGCCATTCTTCTGCTGCAGAAGCCGCCGGTCACGACCTGGCAGCTGATCGCCCTGATCGTGGGCGCCCTGGTGTTCGCCGTCATCGGCAACCTGCTGTGGAAAAAAGCGAACCGCTTCGACCCCGCCTCGGAAAAGGACAAGTTCAGGTTCTTCGTGCAGAACCAGCTGGGGGCCATCATCGCCGTCATCGCCTTCCTGCCCCTGGTCATCCTCATTTTCACCAACAAGGACCTGAAGGGCAAGCAGAAAGGCCTCGTCGGCGCCGTCGCCGTGGTCGCCCTGCTGATCGCCGGTTTCACCGGCATCGACTTCAACCCGCCTTCGGTCGAGGAGTATGCGGAGCAGACGGCGGCGGTTGAGCAGTTAACCGGCGCCAACCTCGTTTACTGGACGAAATCCGGAACGAAATATCACGTGTTGTCCGACTGCCAGCACATCAACACCAAAAAAACGGACGAAATATTCCAGGGCACCGTCGCCCAGGCCAGGGAACTCAAGAACATCACCCAACTCTGCAAAACCTGCGCGGAGCGCTGGAAAAAGGAGCACGGCGCCGTTGGGAGCCCGGTGCCGGATGTCGAGATCCCGGCGACAGAGGCTCCAGCCGAGGTACCGGCGGACGAAGCCGTGCCCGTGCCCGTCAACTAAGCAGCGCTTCGTTCAATTCCAGGCGGCGCCGGCCGTTCAGTTTTACCAGTGCCGGCTGTCGGGGCCCAGCCCTTCCGGCTCGGGGACATCGATCTGCTGGCGATGCCAGCGATTCAGGCGGTTCACTTCCCGGCGAATGGCCACGGCAGTAATGGCCGCCGCGGTGGTATCCGCCAGTGGCCCGGCCAGCCAGACGCCGTCGATCTTCAGGACCAGCGGCAGCAGCAGCACCAGCGGGATCAGCAGGATCACCTGGCGCAGCATGTTCAGCAGCATCGCCGTTCGCGCCTTGCCGATGGCCTGGAAGAAATTGGAGCTGACCACCTGGAAGCCGACCACGGGAAAGGCGGCCAGGATGATCCTCATGCCGCGCACGCCGATCCCGAGCAGTCGGGGATCGCTGCGGTTGAAGAGCCCGATGATGGCCGCGGGGAACGCCTGCACCGCGACGAACCCGGCCGTGGTGATGGCCGTGGCGGCAATGAGGGCGATCTTCAGGGTCTTCTTGACCCGCTGGAACCGCCTGGCCCCGTAATTGAAGCCGATGATCGGCTGGGCCGCCATGTTGATGGCGATGACGCAGAAAACCACCATCATGCCCACGCCATTGATGATGCCCATGGCGCCGACGGCCACATCGCCGCCGTAGCGGATCAGCTGGATGTTGAACACGGCATGGATGACGCTGCCGGCCAGCTGCATGGCGAACGGCGCCATGCCGATGGCCAGGATCTCACGCACGATCCGCCGCTCCAGGCGGAAATTCCTCGAGCGCAGCCGCAGCAGGCTTTTCCTGCCGGTAAAATGGATCAGCACCCAGAAACTGGTGACGGCCATGGAGATCACCGTGGCCAGAGCCGCTCCGCCAACGCCCAGCTTGAAGACGAAAATGAAGAGCGGGTCGAGGATGATGTTCAGCAGGGCGCCGAGTATCATGGTGACCATGGCGATCCGGGCATGGCCCTCGGCCCGGATCAGGTTGTTCAGGCCGAAGCCGATGCCCTGGAAAACGGTGCCCAGCAGTATGATGGTGATATAATCGCGGGCATAGCCCAGTGTCTCCGGCCCGGCGCCGAACAGGGAGAGGATCGGGTCGCGCAGCAGCAAACCCAGAGCGGTGAGCGCCAGCGAGATGCCCGTCAGCAGGACAAAAGCGTGGCCCAGGATCTTTTCAGCCTCGCCGCGCTTGCCCTCCCCCAGGCGGATCGATATCAGCGAAGCCGAGCCCATGCCCACCAGCATGCCGAAGGCCATGGCGACGATCATGATCGGGAAGGTGACGGTCAGGCCGGAGAGGGCCAGCGCCCCCACGCCGCGGCCGATGTAGACGCGGTCGACGAGATTGTAGAGCGTATTGGCCAGCACGCCGATGATGGCGGGGATGAAGTATTTCCAGAGCAGCCTTCCGACCGGGGCCTGCCCCAGCTCCT
Organism: Acidobacteriota bacterium; assembly: GCA_025456205.1. GTDB lineage: Bacteria > Acidobacteriota > Aminicenantia > UBA2199 > UBA2199 > UBA2199. Next base: position 35,394 of record JALOLA010000014.1, read on the forward strand.
TGGTATGGTCCACTCTGATCGCTCCCGGATGACGCGGCCCACTGATTTCCACTGGAATTCCGATTATAGCGCAAAACCGCCTCCGGGTGAAGGCCCGGAGCATGATCGTACCAGGAAGGGTTTTGCCGAATCCATGAACTCGCGCCCAGAAATTTCACTGCTTGCATTCCCGTTCTCAGCCTGCTACTTTGTAAGGCATGGGCGCGGGGAAAACCCCTCCCGGGAGGTGCCTCATGGCCATGGACGGCAAGGTCTGCATTCACTGCCGGGAAGTGAACCCGGTCGATGCCCGCGAATGCCGCAACTGCGGCCGCTTTTTCATTCACCGCCCGGGAGCGGCCCAAGGCGACGACTCCGCCACCCTGGAGGCGCTGAAGCGGCCGGAAGTCCTTTGCGCCCTGGTGCTGATCGTCTCCCTTTTTCTCCCCTGGTTCACGATCCTGTTCTTCAGCCTGTCGGCGATCCAGCTCCTGGGGCTGTTCAAGGGGTCCGTGGCCTCCAGCATGCGCTACGGCGCCGGCACGACCCTGGCGCTGGCGCGGCTTTTCATCGCCTTGATCCCCGCCGGCAGCCTGGCCGTCATCGTGATCGCCCTGCGCGGCGGCTCCGCCATCCTGATCGGCAAGATCACCGGATTGCTGCCCATCGGCGTCTTCCTTTTGTTCTTCATGCAGGGATCGAACATTCTGAGCATGATGGGCGCCGGCTTCGTCATCGCTATCCTGGCCGGCATCGGGCTTTTCGCTTTCAGCCGCGGCCGGGGCTGAGGACAGCCTCTCCGCTCCCTCAGCGGGGGCGGCGGCGGGACGATTTCTCCAGCAGCGCCTGCCATTCCAGCACGGCCTGGCGCAATACGGCCGGGGAGAGCACCAGGTCGGCGGCGCGGCCGAACTCGGGATGGATGCGCGCCCGGCGCTTGCTGACGATCAGGGTATGGGCATTGCCGGTCATCTGCCAGCGCTTGCGGCCACCGGCGGCGATGTCAGCGAGCGCATTCAGCACTTCGTCACAAAGCCCGCGGCTGCCCTGGATATCGGTTTCCAGGAAGCGGCCGAGCAGGCGCAGGCCGCGGCCCGCCTGCGCCCTGGGAACGCCGTCGGCATCGCGATAGAGCAGGTAGGACATGGTCAGCTCCTGTCAGCGGGAATAAATGGGATACGCGGTGTGGATGCGGCCGTTCTGCGCATAGCCCTCGACGGTGAAGCCGTGCCCCGAGGGCCCGCGGAAGCGCTCGCCGCGGCGCTGGCCGCGGCGATAGGCATCCAGGATGACCCCGATCACCTGTGCCCGGGTCAGGCAGTCGGGGTAGAAGGTGGAGAACTTGGTGCGGCTGCGGCGGCCGATCCAGACCATGGCGGTATAGACGCCGAAACGGTTGGGTGGGTCGACGATGCGCGCGATGCCGCTGCCTCGGGGATCGACGCCGCCGGGACGGGAATGGAAGCCCACCAGCCGGCCGCGGCGGTTGATCTCGCCGGCGAAGACATGCGTCAGGTTGACGGCCGGTCGCGTGTCGGACCAGACGCGGGTGCGGTGATCGATCGCCCGCTCGGTCCCGGGGAGGATCCCGCCCGTCCCGGCCAGGAACATGCCCGGGAGCAGAATCAGAGCGAGCGAAAAAATGGTCCTGCGCTTCATGAAAGACAGCCTATTCTGCCACTGTCACAAAGTCAAGCGCCGGCCCGCCCGGTTCAAAAGTGAGGGAAGGCGGCTGCCCTGGTGAGCGGTTGCCGCACATTCCCCCAGCCGCCGGTCAGATGTTCAGGCGGTAGGTGAATTTCAGCATGAAGATGTCGTCGCCCGGGGCCGTCAGCAGCGCGCCCAGGTCGCGGCCCAGCTGCAGGTCGCCAGGATGGGCGTAGTCGGCCCGGTTCTGTGTCCAGACGAAGTAGAGCAGCGATCCCGGCCGGTACTCCCAGCGCAGCACCACGGTGCCGCGCAGCGATTTCATGTTGAAGTCGGGTTTGTCCAGCGCGAAGGAGGACAGCGGGCCGGAGCCGTCCGGGTCGAGAACATAGCCGTCGAACCCGGCGGAGACGGTCGCCGCACCCTCGCCGTAGACACTGTAAAGATCGCTGCGCGGCCGCGCCAGCTCCTTGAAGCGGTCATAGACGCCAACCGAGAGGAAGGGCTGCAGGTAGGCCTGCAGGCTGAGGCGCGGGCTGAAGGACCAATTGACGCTGAGCTCGCAGGCCAGCGTCTTCTGGTCGATGCGGCCGAAGATGTAGCGGTTGCCGTACGTGGCGGTCATCGCCGGATCGGCCACGCGGCGCACGTACTGCAGCTCGGTGGTGAAGCGTTCCAGCGAAGGGGCGAGGCTGATGCTCAGGCTTTTTTGCGGCTTCAGCCGCAGGGACAGGCCGGCGCTCGAGGTGCGGCTGATGCCTGGCCGCTTGCTGAAGGTGAAGTAGGGCGAAACGATGATCTTCCTGCGAGAATCGCTGTTGATCTGGCCGCTCAGCGAGTAGCTGAACGGGATCAGGGCCTGCGGGCCGCCGCGGGTCAGGGTGTCGCTGAAATAGGAGGGCGTGATGGAGAAGTTGATCGAGGAGAACCAGTAATTGAGCCATTCGGTCTGCAGCGAGCCGGCCACGCCGTTGCCGGTGCGGCTGCCGCCGAAGTCCCAGGTGCGGTAGGCGCCGATCCATGTGAAGACGCTGCGGAAGACCTTGCCCGGGTGGGGCCAGCGGTAGGCGAAGTCGACGCTGGAGTTGACCGTATCCGAGGTGCCGAACTGGAAGCCGATGTCGTTGGGGTCGAAGCCGGGCGAAATGGCGCCCAGGTTGACGTGCATCCAGAAGCGGCCCTGCTCGCGGCCGAAGCGCATCATGCCGCCCCAGCCGCTCAGGGAATCGGCCTGCGGGTCGAGCTCGAGGTAATCGGCGTCGGGGCGCTGGAAGTAATGCATGGAGGACCTCTGCAGCCGCAGGATCTGGGCCGGATCGCCGGCCACGCGCGTGCCGCCCAGCCAGCCGGTAAGGAACCAGTTGCGCTTGGCGTCGAGGAAGGTCCAGCCGTCGACGCCCAGAGCCTGGGCGTTGCGGTTGAGGATGCCGGTCAGCGACTCCTCGCGCGGGTCGCGCAGCATGCCGGTGGCGATGAAGCCCAGGCCGTGGCGGCCGCCGGCAAACTCCCGCTGGGCGCGCGCCGCGCCGTACCAGGTGAAGGGCTCGACCTCCTGGCTCGAGCTCAGGCCGTCCTCGTCGATGCGCGCGAATTCGCGGGCGGTGATTCCCGAGAGCACGCCGAGTTTCCATGCGCCAACCTTGCCGCTCAGCTTGGCGGCGCCGAGGATGGTCGCGCCATCGGGGGCAGTGCTGAACCCGTCGCCGGCATAGCGCCCCTGCGGCGCGCGGCCGATGCGGCGGCTGTAGAAAAAGACGGGCGACGGCCAGTTGAAGATCGGCCCGCCCATCGAGCCGCCCTGGCCGAAGCCGTTGAAGATGTCGGCGCCCTCGATGAAAAATGGGCGCCGCTCATCGTAGTAGGTCTCGTAGGCGGACAGGTTGATCACCGCCGGGTCCACTTCGACCTGTCCAAAGTCGGGATTGAAGGTGGCGTCGAGCGTCAGGTCGCTCTTCAGCCCCCACTTGAGGTCCAGGCCAGCGTTGCCGAGCAGCTTCGAGCCTGTCTGGAACGGGTTGCCCGGCTCAGCGGTTTGGAAGCGGGCCTGGCCGAAGGAATAGGGCGTGAGCTCGAAATAGCGGCTGGGCGTCAGGTCACGCAGCCCGTGCAGGCGCGTGAAATAGGAGACAAAACCGGTCTGCTCCTTTGGCTTCCAGGCATAGGTGATGAACTCGTTCTTGCGCTTGATCACGCGTTGGAAATCGACGCCCCAGACGTTCTCGTCCTGGCGCTTGAAGCGCAGCTGGCTGAAGGGGATCTTCATTTCCACCGCCCAGCCCTCGCCGTTCAAGGCTGCCTTGGCCTCCCATACGCCGTCCCAGGTGCTGTCGCTCCAGGTGTCGTTCTGCAGCGTCCAGTCGCAGATCGAGCCCGAGGGGTTGACGGCGAACTGATAGCCGGTGCGGCGGTCGAAGTAGGGGTCGACGCAGAACATGAACCAGTCGGACTCGCCGTAATCGTCGCGCCGGCAGAGACGGCTGGTGATCTTCGCCTTTTCCGAGTCGTAGAGATAGGCCGCCACGTACAGGGCCTGGTCGTCATAGGCCACCCAGACCATGGTCTTCTCGCTGGGCTCGGTGCCATCGTTGGGATCGACCTGGGTGAACGTGGAATAGCCCGGGTTCTGCCAGACCTTTTCACTGAGCTGGCCGTCGATCTTGATCTCCTCGCCGGCACG
>JALOLA010000015.1 GCA_025456205.1 Acidobacteriota bacterium
ACCTCGTGATCAGGATCCGCTCCGGCATCGGCTACGACATCCATCGCCTGGTCCCCGGAGACGGGCTGTGGGTCGGCGGGGTAAAGGTGTCCGGCGCCTGCCGCGCCGAAGCCCACTCCGACGGCGATGTCCTGGTGCATGCGCTGATCGACGCCCTGCTGGGCGCCATGGGCGGCCCCGACATCGGCGAGCTTTTCCCGGACAGCGACCCCGCAACCAAGGGCATCGCCGGCGCCGACCTGCTCGTCCGCGTCAAGGCCATGCTGGACAAGGCAGGATTCGAGATCATGAACCTGGACAGCGTGGTCGTCATCGAGGCTCCGAAGATCTCGCCATTCAAGGAGAAGATCAGGGGCAATATTGCCCGCATATTGGGCATCCCCCCGTCGGACTTCAACCTGAAGGGCAAGAGCAAGGAAAGGCTTGATGCCGTGGGCAGGGGAGAGGCCATCGAATGCTTCAGCATCGCCATGGTCCGCTACAACGGCACCGCCCCCCAGGCGGAGAAATGAACGCCATCCCGGTCGTGACCATCATCGGCGTTCCCAACACGGGGAAATCCACTCTGTTCAACCGCATCCTGGGCAAGAGAAAGGCGCTGGTCCACAACCTGCCAGGCATGACCCGTGACATCTTCCGCCAGAAGGTGCGGCTGCACGGCGGCTGGGTGGACCTGCAGGACAGCGGCGGTTTCTTCCCGGACAAGGAGATCATCTCCGCCGAGATCAACAAGAAGATATTCCAGGCGGCCGAGAACTCCGATCTGATCATTTTTTTGTTCGACGGCAAGCGCGAGCTCCTGGGCTACGAGAAAGACCTCTACCTGGAGATCAGGAAGCTGCATAAAAAGATCATCCCTGTGCTCAACAAGGCCGATAGGATGGACGGCTACCTGCCGCCGCTTTCTTACTATGAGTTGAAAGCCGACTTCATTCCCATCTCCGCCGAGCACAACCTGGGCGTGGAGAACCTGCTGGAAGAGATCGACCGCTCGCTGGAAAAAACTCCCAAGGGCGCTTTCGCTGTAGAATCGGCCACCCGCATCAGCATCATCGGCAAGCCCAACGTCGGTAAATCGTCCCTGATCAACAAGATCGTGAACGACGACCTGGTCATCGTCAGCCCCTTGCCCGGCACCACCAGGGATTCCGTGGACCTGGAGGTCAGGCGCAACCGCCAGGCCTTCATACTGGTCGACAATGCCGGCATCCGCAAGATGCAGAAGATCAAGGAGAACACGGAAAGCGCCGCCGTGATCCGCGCCGAGAACGAATTGCGGCAATCCGACATCATCATCTTCGTCATCGACATCTCCAAGCGGGTCGACCAGAACGACCTGCTGATCGCCCAGAAAGTGGCCAAGGCCGCCAAGCCGGTGATCATAGCCGGCAACAAGGCGGACCTGCTCGCGCCGGGCACAGCCAGCAACAAGTTCTTCGCCCAGGCGCGCAACCGCTTCCATGACCTGTATTTCGCCCCCTTTGTTCCCGTTTCGGCGCTCAGCGGCAAGAACGTCTTCCAGATGCTCGACCTGGCGGAAAGCATCAATGCCAAGCTGGAGAAGAAGATCCAGCTGTCGCACTTCAACGAGCTGGTCAAGCGGGTCCTGCGCGAAAAGAAACTGACGACGGCCGACCATCGCATCTTCAGCCCGAAATATATTTCCGTCGAATCGCAACGCCCATTCTTCGTCAAGTTCCACTGCAAGACGAATTTGAAGCTCAATGCTTCCGACGAGATGTTCCTGAAAAAGCGCCTCAACCAGGAACTGCAATTCGAGGGCATTCCTATTTACTTCAAGATTTCTGCATCCCGTTAGGTCCTATAATACTCATTTATTCCTTATGGCTCAGAGAAGAGAAGGGAAGAGAGAGGGAAGAATGAGGGAAGAGAGAGCCGGAACGTAAAGGCGTTATTCGATCTTTTTCACTTCTCTTCCCCTTGCCTTTCTCTCTCTCTTCCCTCTGTCTTTCCCTTCTTCCTAATGTCGACATGTCGACATGCCGCGAAATTTCGTTTTTTGGCTCTTGACAACAAATCAGCGGTATTCTATTATTGAATGCCAAAAGGAGAAAATGTGATCATCACAATTGCCAACCAAAAAGGGGGCGTGGGCAAAACCACCACATCAATCAATCTCGCGGCGGCTTTCGCGCTGATGGGATACAAGACCCTGCTCATCGACATGGACCCTCAAGCCAACTCTACCGTGACATTCCTGGACCGCAGCGAACAGAAGCACTCCGTTTTTGACCTCCTGGAGAACCCTGATATGCCATTCGAAAGCGTTGTCCTGCCGACGAGCATCATCAACCTTTCGCTGCTGCCGGCATCGATCGCGCTGGCCAAGCTGGAATCAAAGCTGATAGGGGAGATCGACGGCCATTTCCGCCTTAAAGACAGGCTGGACACCTTCAAGTACAAGTTCGACTACATCATCATCGATACGCCGCCGACACTGGGTCTGATCACCATCAATTCCTTCGTGGCGGCAAGCCATCTTGTCATCCCGATCCAGTCGTCCTATTTTGCCCTGGAAGGGACCGATGACCTGCTGGACACCTTCGAGAAAGTGCGGGCGCGCAGCAATCCCGAGCTGAACCTCCTGGGGGTGCTGATCACCATGTACGACAAGCGCATAGTGATCGCCAAGGACAGCGAGACCCATATCCGCAAGATGTTCGCCGACCGCGTTTTCAAGACCATCATCTCCAAGAACGTGCGACTTGAAGAGAGCCCGGCTTACAAGGAGTCGATCTTTACTTTTGCCCCAAATTCGCGCGGGGCGATCGAGTACCAGGAGCTGGCCAAGGAAATAGTGAAAAATGCCTAAAAAAGTAGGTTTGCCTGATTTCATCAAGATGAAGCATGACCACCACCTGGTGGACGAGATCTCCCTGCGCAGCAAGACACCGGTCATCCGCAACATCCCGATCGAAAAGATCGTCGCCAATCAATTGCAACCGCGCCGCGATATGGGGGACCTGAGGGAACTGACCGACTCCATTAGGGAAAACGGCATCATCGAGCCGGTGATCGTCAAGCCCAGGGACGGCAACTTCGAGATCATCGCCGGCGAGAGGCGGTTCCGCGCCGCCAAGGAAGCCGGCATGAGCGAGATCCCTTGCATCGAGCATGACATCCCGGACAACGAGGCCCTGGAGATGTCCATCGTCGAGAACATCCAGCGCAAGGACCTGAACGTATTCGAGCAGGCCTATTCCATCCGCTCGCTGGCTGAGATCTACGGCTATACTCACGAAGAGATCGCCAAGAAGATCGGCAAATCGCGGGTGACTGTCAGCGAGCTGATCCGGGTGACCGACCTTCCCGAGGAGATCCGGGACAAGTGCCTGCAGCTGGGCATCGACTCAAAGACGTTCCTGCTGGAACTGACCAAGATGGGCGACCTGGAAAAAATGGAAGCCATCCTGTGCCAGTACGGCAAGAAGCCGTTCTCGCGCGAAGAGGTCAAGGAGCAGCGCAAGAGTCCGGCCGCGGCGCCCAAGTCATTCAAGTTCAACTTCGTCTCTGACGACAAGAAGGTCAAGATCAATTTCCAGTTCAAGCAGGAGAAGGTGGACCGCGAAAAGGTGATCGCCGTCCTGGAGAAATTGATCAGGGATATCAGGGAAAACAAGCTCAAAAACCTCTCCGATTTATAAAAAATCTATATTGGTTTACATAATCTATCTTATCCGACATTGCAGTTGCCGCAAAAATCGGAGTTGAGGGTCAATAAACGCTTTCGTCTGAATCGCTGTCGTTGCCGAAATAATTTCAGCTCTTTCTTCTCAGCTGGCCCTCCTTTCCTCCAAGGGCTCCAACTCTCGAAGAAGTCAAATCGGTCCAGCGATCTTTCCAGGGAGATTAATTCTTTCTCGTCACGCGTCACGCGTTACGCGTCACGTAGTTCTTCCTTCTCGTTATTTCGCGTTTAGAGGCCCTCAGGAGCCCGATCCCTACTCGTAATGCAGGGCGTTGACCGGGTTCATCTTCGCGGCCTGGGAGGCCGGATAAATGCCGAAAAAGAGCCCCACCGACGTCGACACGGCCAGGGCGGCGACCACCGAGCCGATATTGATCGCCACCGGCAGGCCGCTCAGTGCCCTGATCAGCAGGCTGAGCAGCGCCCCGGCGATGACCCCGACGATGCCGCCGGTCATGGTCAGGACGATGGCCTCGTAGAGGAACTGGTTGCGGATCTCGACGGGCCGGGCGCCGAGCGCCTTGCGCAGGCCGATCTCCCGCGTGCGCTCCTTTACCGAGACCAGCATGATGTTCATCACGCCGATGCCGCCCACGACCAGGCCGATCGACGAGATGATGATCATGACCATGAAGGCCGCCCCGGTGAGCTGGTTATAGAGCCCGGCGACCGTCTCCTGGGTGGAAACCGAGAAATTGCTTTTCTCGTTGGCCTTGACCTTGCGGCGCACGCGCATGAGGTTGATGACCTCGTCCTTGGCCTTCTCGATATCGCTTCCAGGCTTCAGCTTGATGATCAGGGTGACCTCGTCCTCGCCGGGGTAGAATTTCCGGAACGTGTTGGTGGGAATGAACATGGAATTGTCGCGGCTTTGGCCCAGGAACTTGCCTTTCCTGTCTAAAGTGCCGATAACCATCAACTTTTTACCGTCTACCGCCAGCATTTTGTTGAGGGGATTGACATTGGGGAACAGGGCGTCGACGATCTCGGCGCCGATCACGCAGACCTCGCGCTTGTTCAGGTTCTCGGCTTCGGTGTAAAAACGGCCGGTCTCCACCGTGTATTCCTCATAGATCTGCAGGTACTTGTGGCTGGCGCCGATGACCTGGGGGTTGTCGATCTCGTTGGCCAGGTATTTGGCGCGCACCGGCGGCAGGAAGCGGAAATAGGCCGCCTGCGGCGTCACGGCGGCCACCGACGGGCAGGAGCGCTCCAGGGCGGCGGCGTCGTCGAAATCGAGCTTCCGGCGGCGGCGCATCTCCTCGGGCATGCGGCCGAAATGGATGCCCGGCTCGAAGCGGCTGACGATGAGGACGTTGGCGCCCATGGCCTCCAGCTGCTGGGCGAAGCTGGCGTTGATGCCCTCGATCACCGCCACCATGGCGACGATGGTCAGCACGCCGATGACGATGCCCAGGATGGTCAGGCTCGAGCGCAGCTTGTTCATGCGGATCGAATCCAGGGCCATGACGAAGATCTCCTTGACCAGTCCCCCTTTCATCGCCCGCTCCCCTTCCGCCTTTGCCGCTGCGGCATCAGGTCACTCCGCGCGCAGGGCCACAACCGGGTCGAGTTTGGCCGCCCGGTTGGCCGGGAAGATTCCGAAGAACAGGCCCACCGAGCTGGACAAGGCCAGGGCCAGGACCACCGACCATGGCTCCAGCGCGGCGGGCAGCGAGGTCAGGGCCGAAATGACCTTGGCGAAAATGAAGCCCAGGGTGATGCCGATCATGCCGCCCACGGCCGAGATGCTGGACGACTCGATCAGGAACTGGATCAGGATGTCGCGGCGGCGCGCCCCCACCGCCTTGCGCAGGCCGATCTCGCTGATGCGCTCGGTGACGGCCACCAGCATGATGTTCATGATGACGATGCCGCCGATGAGCATGGAGATGGCGGCCACGGCGATCATGGCCATGTAGAGGGTGCCGGTCAGCTGGTTGTAGAAATCGATGAAGGTCTGCGAGTCCTCGATGGTGAAATCGTCGGCCTGGCTGAAGCCCAGCTTGCGCCGCCCGCGCATGACGGTGCGCACTTCCTCCTTGGCGGCATCCAGGCTCTCCACGTCGCGGGCCAGGATGTTGATGATGAGGCTGCGGCGGTTCACCGCGTAATATTTCTGGAAGGTGGTGATGGGGATGGTGACGAAGCCGTCCAGGCTCATGCCCAGGATCTTGCCCATGCCCTTAGCCACGCCGATGACGCGGTACCTGCGGCCGTTGGCCGTCAGCCACTTGCCCAGCGGGTTCTCGTAGGGGAACAGCTCCTTGCGGACATCGTGGCCGATCACGCAGACCTGGCGGGCGTAGGCCTCGTCGTCGGCGTTGAGAAAGCGCCCGGCCTCGGCCTCCATGGTGCGCCCGGTCAGGTAGTTGCCGGCGGTCTCGCCCTTGATGCGGATATCGGCGAGCGACCTGGCGCCGTGCTTGACCGTGCCGCTGCTGCCGTATTCCGCTTCGACCATGCGGTTGATGCGGGTGACGGCCTTCAGGTAGAGATAGTCCTCGTACTCGATGCGCCTGCGCTTGAGCATCTCCTGGGCGTCCTTGAGGTTGGTGATGATGTCGGGAGTGCGGCTGACGGTGAAGGAATTGGTGCCGAAGGCGAAGAGCTGGTACTTGACGTAGCGGTTCAGCCCCTGAATGATGGTGACCACGGTGATGACGGTGGTCACGCCGATGATGATGCCCAGCAGGGTCAGCAGCGAGCGCAGCTTGTTGGCGCGGAGCGAGCGCAGCGATATGGCGACCGATTCGGTGAAGTTGATGTTGGCGTTCATCCGTGCTGGTTCTACGGAAACGGCCGGCGCAAGGTTTCAGGCCCCGGCGTCGCTCCCCTGCTGTTTCAGTTGCAGGAAATTGAAGATGCGGCGGCCGGTCTTGCCGTCGCGGCGGTACGAGGGGAATCTCCCGCCCGAGCAATAGGTGCACAGCCCGCTGTCGCGGATGCGGCTCGGGGCGACGCCCAGGCCGGTAAGAGAGCGCCGCACCCCGGCCCTGAGGTCCATGGCATACCTGCCGCCGGGAATTAACTTAAAAATTCCTTTAGCATAGGGCCTTTTCGCAAATAACTCCGGCAGCTCCTCCCCCACTTCATAACAGGCGCTCTCGATGGCCGGCCCCATATAGAAGGAGAAGTCCGCCAATTCATCCCCCAGCCGCTCCACAAGCCTGGCTTCGATGCCCTGCAGCAGTCCTCGCCAACCAATATGGACCACGCCGCCGCGACGGCGCCGGGCGCTGAAAAAGAACAGCGGCAGGCAGTCGGCGGTCTGGACCACGGCCACCACGCCCGGACTCTCCAGGAGCAGGCCGTCGGCCTCCACGCCGGCGTGCCATTCGCTGTCGCTGATGATGAGGTCCGCATGTACCTGCTTCAGGAACAGCAGCGGCCGGCCGGGAAAAAGGAGCTTCAGCGCCGCGGCCGGGAAGCCGGCGTCGGTGAAGCCGAAGGCCAGGCGGCCGTCCTCGTGGATGGCCAGACCGTGACCGGCGCAGGCCGCGGCGACGGGGTCAGTCAACGTCCGTCTCCCCGCTCTGGAGGATGTACTTGCGCACGGCGCGGTTGTGCTCGGCCAGGCTCTTGGAAAAATAATGGCTGCCCTTGTCCTTGGCCACGAAATAAAGATAGTCGGTGCTTTCCGGGTAAAGGGCCGCCTCCAGCGAGGCGATGCCGGGGCTGGCGATCGGGCCCGGCGGCAGCCCGCGCTGGCGGCGGGTGTTGTAGGGCGAATCGTCCCTGAGGTCGTCCCAGCGCAGGTCGCCGTCGTAGGCACCGGCCTTTTTCAGGCCATAGATGATGGTCGAGTCGCAGTCGAGGAGCATGTTCTTGCGCAGGCGGTTGTGGAACACCGATGAGACCAGGAAGCGCTCATCGCGGTTGGCGGTCTCTTTTTCGATCAGGGAAGCCAGGATCACCGTCTGGCGCAGGCTCAGTCCGATGTCCCTGGCCCGCCAGACAAAGGTGTTGCTGAAATTCTGGCGGAAGCGCCTGACCATCGACGCCGCCATTTCCCGGGCCGTGATGTCCCGGCGCACCATATACGTCTCCGGGAAGAGATAGCCCTCCAGGTCGACGGCCTCGGGGTCGATGTCGCGGACCAGGGAGGGATCGCCGGCGGCGCGGCGGAACTCCGCGGCAGGGAAGAGCCCCGCCGTTTCGAACAGCTGCGCCATCTCCCCGATCCAGAGCCCCTCCTTCACCGTCACCTTGTAGAGGATGGCCTTGCCCTCCTCCAGCTTGGCGATGACCTGGCGCATGGAGAGCGGGCCGTCGAACAGGTATTCGCCCGCCTTCAGCTTCCTGCCGGCGAAGAACATGCGGTAATAGCGGGTGAAGTAGGCGGCGCTGGCGATGACGCCCCGGCGCTCCAGCTCTTTGCCGATGGCCGACACCGGCATGCCGCTCCCGATGACGACCACGGTGCCGTTCGCGTAGCCCTGGAAAGGCGAAAGGACCTTGCGGTAGGCGTCGAAGGCGAACCACAGCAGCGCCGCCATGGGCAGCAGGAGCAGAAGGAAGCGGCCCATGGCGCGTTTCGCAGAGCGTTTCATTCTTTCCCCAAGTCCTGGAACTCTAGAACCATAGGATTTGGCACCGGGCGGACGGCGGACGGCATGCGGCGGACGGCAATGAACCGCGATCGAGCAGTCGTCCCCTTGGCCATTTCAGCAAATTCAGCTCTCTTCACTTTTTCCTCTTGTCCTTTCTTCACTTTTGCCTTTCGCCTTTTGCCTTTTGCCTTGCTTTCCCCCTTTACCTCTCTACCTCTTTATCTCTTTTTCAAAAAAGCTCTCCAGTATAATCTGCGCGGCCACGCTGTCCAGGAATTTCCTGCGCTTGCGGAAATCGCCCTCGATCTCCTTGCCCATCTCCTCGGCCGCGAAGCTGCTCAGCGTCTCGTCGACGAGGGTGACGGGGACGGCGACGCGCCGGCGCAGGAAGGCGACGAAGCGGTCGACGGCAGCACAGGCGGCCCCCCGGCTGCCGTCCATGTTCAGGGGATAGCCGACCACGATGCGCTCGACACCGTACTCTTCGCTGCGCTGGCGGATGGCGCGCAGGACATCCTGCTGCCTTGACGCCGCGACCAGGGCCAGGGGCGTGGCGACGCGCGTCGCCGTGTCGCCCACGGCCAGCCCCACGCGCTTGCTGCCGTAGTCAACGGCCAAGACCTTCATCGACGTTCTCCTTGCGCCGGTGAAAATGGTCGAAGCCGTAGGCGATGAGGCGGTCGAGCATCTCCGGGAAGCCGATGCCCTGGGCCTGCCACAGCTTGGGGAACATGCTGATGGCGGTGAAGCCGGGAATGGTATTGATCTCGTTGACCAGGACCTCGCCGCTCCCCTTCTCCAGGAAAAGGTCGACGCGGGCGAAGCCGTTCAGAAAGAGCGCGCGGTAGGCCCGCTGCACCGTCTTCCTCACCCGGGCTTCGATATCCGCCCCCAGGCTCACGGGGATGCGGAACTGCGTCCTGCCATCCAGATACTTGTCCGCGTAATCGTAAAACTCCTTTGCGGGCAGGAGCTCGCCGGGGGCGGAGACCATGATCTCGGCGTTGCCCATGACCGAGACCTCGATCTCGCGCATGGCGATCGCCTTTTCGACGATGATCTTGTTGTCGTAGCTGAAGGCGTGATCGACGGCGGCCAGCAGCTCGCGGACGTCCCCGGCCTTGCCGATGCCCACCGAAGAGCCCAGCGCCGAGGGCTTGACAAAGACCGGATAGCCCAGCTTCTTTTCCACCAGCTCCGCGATCTGCTCGTGGATGTTGTCGATGAAATACAGGTACGGGGCCTGCTTCAGCCCGGCCTGGGCGAACAGCATCTTGGCGGCGACCTTGTCCATGGCCAGCTGCGAGCTCAAGCTGCCGGCGCCGACGAAGGGCTTGCCGGCCATCTCGAAAAGCCCCTGGATGCGCCCGTCCTCGCCGTTGGGGCCATGCAGGACCGGGAAAAAGATGTCGGCCTCGACGGCTGCGGTTACGCTGGAACTCCAGGGCATGAAGGAATTGAAGTTTTCTCTTTTCAGCTCCTCTTCATTGAAACCGCTGTTCGCGGTCAGGCACCAATCCCCTGCCCGGTTGATATAGATCAGGAACATTTCGTAGCGATCCCTGTCCAGATTTTCCCAGATGGTTTTCGCCGAGAGCAGCGACACGCTGTGCTCCGCCGACCGGCCGCCGAAGAGCAATCCGATCTTAACTTTTTTCATAATAGTACCTGTAGAAAAAATAATTGCGCAGGATATTCTTAACATAGTTCCGCGTTTCGGAAAAGGGGATCATCTCGATGAATTCCTCTTCGTCGGCCAGGGGGAAATCCTCGAGCCAGCGGTCGACGCGGTGCGGCCCCGCGTTGTAGGCGGCCAGGGCCAGGTACAGCCTGCCGTCGTACCGGTCCAGCAGCGTCTTCAGGTATTCCAGGCCCAGGCGGATGTTGATCTCCGGGTCATAGAGGTCCCTGGCCTTGACCTTCAGGCCGCTGCCGTTGGCCACCTGGCGCGCCGTGCCGTGCAGCAGCTGCATCAGGCCGTAGGCGTTGGCCGGCGAGCGGACATCGCTGCGGAAAAAAGACTCCTCGCGGATGAGGGCCTGCACCAGCGCCGGGTCCACTTCCTGCTCGCGGCTGTAGGCCGTGACCAGCTCCTCGTAGGCGCGGGGAAAGAAAAGCCCGCTCAGGAAGTTGGGCAGGTGCACGCTCTCCAGGAAGCGGAAATTGCCGCGGAACTTGCTGAAGGCCATGAAATAGCGGTTCTGCCGGTAATAGAGCAGCGACTCGATGATCTTGAGCAGGTTCCGGTCGCAGGCGCCGAGGCCGGGATCGTTCTTGGCCCAGTGGATGGCCTGCGCCGCTTCTTCCCATAACCCGTGCCGGGCCAGGACCTTCAGGTCCTCGACCACCTCCAGGAAGCATGGCCCGGGAGGGTCGTCGATGCCGGCCAGGAAACCCTGGTGCAGTCCCTTGAAGCCGTCCCCGCCGCCCAGCACCTTGACCGCGTAATACGAGAACGGGTACGCCGTCATGGCCGGGCTCCGGCCTTCCTCCAGCTTGCCCTGCCAGTAGCGCGAGGCGATGCGGTAGCCCGGCACGGCAGCGCCGCTGCCCAGGCGGAAATACTTCAGCGCCCGCTCCCGGTCGTCCTGGCGGTAGTGGATCCAGGCCAGGAGCCAGACGGTCTTCCAGTACTCCTCGCCCTTTTCCCGGCTCTGATCGAGGTAGCGTTCGTAATACGGCAGGGCCTTGGCGAATTCCCTCTTCGCCACCAGGATCTGCGCCAGGTCGAAGAGGAGCTCGGGATACAGCACGGGATCGTCGCCGATGCGCTGCAGCCGTTCCGCCACGTCGAGATCGGGGTTCTCGCGCACGTCCAGCTTGACCAGGACCGTTTCGGCGGCGGCGCGGTATTTCACGGGCAAGGGGGCGCGCAGCAGCTGCCGGGCCTGGCCGTAGGCGCGGCGCTCATAGGCGAAAACGGCCTGGAAGAGCCGGTTCAGGTCGCGGAAGCGGCTGTACGGCAGCCAGCGCCTGAATTCCCCGCCTTCGTCGCTCTTCAGCAGTGCAGCGAACTTGGCGCGCCAGTCGTCCTCTCCGAGCTCCCGAAGCATCGCCGCCAGGTCGGGGCGGGAAAGATGGCGCAACAGGGGCTCCAGGCGCTGGCGGTGAAAGTGGGCCTTGAACTCGGCGGCGGCCTGCCGGCGGCGGTTGGTCCTGGCCAGGCTGTCCAGGCGCACGACGCGCAGCTCCGGGTCGGCCGGGGGCCGCGCGTCGAAAAGGGCGATGAATTCCTCATAGCGCCTGGCGGCATGCAGATTCTGCAGCTGCAGCATATCGCGTCGGGCGGCCAGGTGCGGAAGGAGGTCCGGCACCCGAGCCAGGACGGCGCTGCTGGCGGCATGCTGTTTCGCGGCGAAAAGCACCCGGGCCTGCTCCAGGTCGGCGATGGCGGCCAGCAGGGGGTTCCCGGCGTCGAGGGGCTCTGCCGGCACAGCGCCTGCGGCCAGGAAATGGTTCAGGATGCGGTAGTTGCGGAACAGTTGCCGGTGGTTGACGCCGGCGGTCTTCTCCGTGGGCATCGGCACCCGGAACAGCCAGGCGGCCCCGTACGCGGCCGCGAAGGAAAAGACGATGACCTGGCAGAATAAAAGGGTGTAGGGTAAGCTGCCGCTTCTACTTGAAAACTTCAAACTTGTAGCCCTTCAGGGCGGCGCGGTCCCCCTTGGCCAGGATGTTGACCATCTGCTCCTCGAAATAGCGCAGGTCGCTCGAGCGGCGCATGTAGAGCTCCTTGGCCTGCAACAGGGTCTCCTTCAGGACCTCGTAGAGGTTGCGGTTCTTGATGCCGTCCTCCACCACCTTCTTGTTGTACAGGATGATGTCGTTGATGATCACCCGGGCGTAGCGCTCGGGGTCGTTCTCCCGGATCGGGGCCGACGTCTTCTCGAACTCGTCGGTATGCTCCAGGATCTTGTGCTCGATCTCGTTGTCATCGACGAATTCCTGGGTCTTGATCTTGGCCAGCAGCTTCTGGCGGATGGGCAGCATGTCCAGGCTGAGCTCGCCCACGGTGGCCAGGACCTCGATGACCTTGGCCTTGATGGGGGCCCCGGCCAGCGAGTCGGCGTAGATCACGGCCTGGGGCTTGCCCTTGACGAAGAACGGCAGCACGAAGATCTTTTTGGGCTTGCCGCCGCCGAGGCGGTTGTAGATCAGGAAATCGTCGGGCTTGCACAGCGGGTCGCCCATATAGCCCTTCTTGGTCTCGATGACGCTTTTCAGGACGGTGTTGGCCGACAGCGAAAAAAAGATGCGCTTCAGCTCCTCGTCGCTGATCTGGCCGTTCTCGCCGCTGAAGCCCTTGCCGCGCCAGCCGACCAGCTTGTCGTCGCGCAGCAGGAACAGCGCCGCCCGGTCGCAGAAGCGGTTGATGCCCTCGATGATGCTGCCGATCAGCAGCAGCTGGTTCGCTGCCGCGGCGATCTTCTTGACGTACTCGTTCAGGATGGCGATGTCGGCGGCGCCGTCGGCCTCCTCGTCACGGGCGGCGAACTCCTTGGGCAGGGAGAACCCGGCCAGCTCGTCCAGGTCCTTGAGCTTTTCTATATCCTTGAACATGCGGGTTTGGAAGTCATCGATGCGGTTCAGCATCAGCTGCATTTTTTCATTGATCACTTTTTCGATGTAATTCCTGATCTCATCGTTTTTCATGCGACCTCCTTATGGGATTATACGCCCGCCTCCAGCCGGCTGGCCAGGAGCTCGGGCAGCCCGGCTTCGCGGATCTTCTTCTGCGTCTTGCTCACCTCGTAGGTGAAGCGGTTGAAACTGATCTCCATCTTGCTGGAGTCGAAGATGACGAAGCTCGGGGCCGGGTTCTTGTCGCGCGGCTGGCCGATCGAGCCGGGGTTGATCAGGTAGCGGGTGTTGCGATCGAGCTTGATGCGCGTGTTCTCGCTCAGCGGGACGACGTCGAGCTTCTCGTTGCGCAGGTAGTAGATGACGGGGAAATGGGTGTGGCCGAAGAAGCCGATCGAGGTCTCCATGAAGCGGAAGGACTCGGTGGCCTCGAACTGCGAGAACACGTAATAGTCTTCGTCGAAGGTGGAACCGTGGCAGATGGTGATGCAGCGATCGATGACCTGCGGACCTTTGGGCAGCTTCTTCAGATACTGGAAATTGGCCGGGGATATCTTCAGCTTGCTCCACTCGGCCGAAAAGGCCGCGGCCGGGTTGAACAGCGCCGACGACTCCAGCTCGGCGATGACCTTGTCGTGGTTGCCGCGCACCGCGCGCAGGTGCGGCAACTCGCGGAACTGGCTGATCACGGGGTCGGGATCGGGACCGTAGCCGACCAAGTCGCCGAGGAACAGGATCTTGTCGGCGTTCTTCGCCTTCTTCTGGCCGAGGAACTTGTCGAAGGCCTCGATGTTGCTGTGGATGTCACTGAATACGAGATAGCGCACGGCTCACCTGCAGGAAAAGCTCCTCGGCATGATAGGAACTCCGGACGAACGGGCCGGATTCCACCCCGATGAAACCATGGCCCAGGGCCTCCGCCTTCAGGGCGGCGAACTCCCCGGGGGAATAATAGCGCTCGACGGGCAGGCTGCGGGCGTCGGGCTGCAGGTACTGGCCGATGGTCAGCAGGTCGGTGCCGCGGGCGCGCAGCTCGCGGAACAGGTCGTGGAGCCCGTCCGCGCTCTCCCCCAGGCCGACCATCACGCCGGATTTGGTGACCCAGCCCCGTTCCTTGCCGTGCTCCAGGACGCGCAGCGAATCGGCAAAGGCGGCCGGGCGGCGGTTGACCTTGGCATAGAGGGCGGGCACCGTCTCCACGTTGTGGGCCAGGACGTCGGGCCCGGCGTCCAGCACCGCGTCCAGGAGTTCGTCGCGGCCGCTGAAATCAGGCACCAGCACCTCGATCCTCATCTGTGGCCGCGCCAGCTTCAGCTCGCGGATGATGCGGGCGAAATGGCCGCTGCCCTTGTCGGGAAGGTCGTCGCGGGTCACCGAGGTGATGACCGCGTAGCGCAGGCTCATCAGGGCGGCCATTTCGGAGAGTTTGCGCCCCTCCTCGGGGTCGAGCGGCAGGGGCCGGCCGGGGCGGACCGCGCAGAAGCGGCAGTCGCGGCTGCAGATATCGCCCATGACCAGGAACGTGGCCTGGTCGCTGTTCCAGCACTCGTGGGCGTTGGGACAGCGGGCGCTCTGGCAGATGGTGTGCAGTCCCCTCTTTTCCAGCTTGTTCTTCAGGGCGAAATAGGCGTCACCGCCAGGCAGGCGCGTCCTGAGCCATTCGGGTTTCCTGCGCTGCATCGCCCCTGTATCCGTCATCGGGCCGATCGTCCCGGCTTCACCAGGTACAACTCCTGCTGGGGTTGCGACAGGTACTCGGCGCCGGCGGCGGTGATGACGACCATCTCTTCGACCGTGGCCACTCCGTAGTCCTTGATGTAGATGCGCGGCTCGATGGTGAACACCTGGTCCTTTTCCAGGGGCATGAGCGGCAGGCCGCCGTAGCGCTCCCAAGCCGGGGCCAGCAGGGCGCCGCCGTCGTGGGCGTCGCGGCCCACCTGGTGCCCCAGCGCGTGCGGGTACTCTTCGTAGCCCTGGGAGACGATATGGCCGCGCGCGATGGTGTCGATGTCCAGTCCCCGCGCTCCCGGCTTCAAGGCCGCGAAGGCCAGGCGGATGGAATCGAGCAGGACGGTGAACCCGCGCTGGACCTCGGGCGGAGCCTGCTTCTCCCCCGGCCGCAGGATGTACCAGGTGCGCTGCAGGTCGGAGCAGTATTTATCCACCTTGACGCCGAAATCAATGTTGAAGATATGGCCCGGCTTGAGCACGTTGCCGGTGGGCGCCGAGTGGGCGCCGACCTCCTGCGGGCCGCTGAAAACAGCGGGGCAGCTGCTGACGTCCCAGGCGGACTTCAGCCCCAGTTTCTCGCGGCGGGCGGTGATCCAGGCGGCCAGTTCCTTTTCGCTCATGCCGGGCTTGGCGGCCCTGCCCACCCGGCCGTAAATATCCAGGGTGATCTTGCAGGCGGCGCGCAGGCGGCGCAGCTCCTCGGCGGACTTCCTGCCGCGCAGCTTGGCGATCACGCCCTCCGCCGAAATCAGGCGGCCCGGATAATCGGTGTCCTTCAGCAGCTCCAGCAGGCTCAGGTAGTTGCCGTGGGTCAGGCCGTCGGCGGCGGCGCAGTCGGGCGAATAGTCGATGGCGATCTTTCGCGGATCGAGGCGCCGCAGCAGGCGCAGCAGGTCTTCCCTGGGACTTCCCTTGTAGGCGGAAACGGTGTCGAATCGGCCGGCGCGGCGGAAGGTCTCCACGTCGAGGTTGCCGATGATGGCATGCTTCTCGCCGCTCCTGGAAAAAAGGAAGAAGGAGAGCCAGGTGGCGTGGCAGCCGACGACATAGTCCATGACCGGGTCGCTGATGATCCCCGATTCGCGGTCGATGACCAGCCACAGGTCGATGTCCAGCTCTCCCAGGATGTCGATGGCCTGGGCGATCTTTTCCTTCTCCATCAATCCTCCTTCCTGGCGCTGCGCGAGTCGAAATAGAGATAGATGGCCAGGGCGATGAACATCACCAGGGCGATGAGCTCGCCTTTAGAGGAGACGGCCCAGGACAGCACCGGGAAACTGTCAGGGAACCGCCATTCCAGGATGGCGCTGACCACGCCGATGATGGCTCCGCCCGCGATGAAACCGGAGGAGATGAGGATGCCCTTGTCATAGCGCTTGCTGGCCAGCTCCTTGTCCTTGCTGGAGCGGGAGATCAGATGGGCGATCAGGCCGCCGATGACCAGCGGCAGGTTGAGTTCCAGGGGGATGTACATGCCCAGGGCGAAGGCCAGCGGCGGCACGCCGATGAACTCCATGATCAGGGCGGTGAGCAGGCCGACGCCATAGAGCAGCCAGGGCACCTCGGCCCCGGGGTTCATCAGCGGCTGGATCAGGGCGGCCATGGCATTGGCCTGGGGCGCCGCCAGGGCATTGCTGCCGCTGAAGCCATAGGTCTGGTTCAGCAGCAGGATGACCAGCCCGACGGTCAGCGAGGACAGGAAAATGCCGAGGAACTTGTACTTCTGCTGCTTGAGCGGTGTCGAGCCAAGCCAGTAGCCGATCTTGAGGTCGGTGATGAAGCCGCCCGACATGGATAAGGCCGTGCAGACCACGCCGCCGATGAGCAGGGCGGCGTACATGCCGTACGGACCGGTGAGGCCGGCGGCCACCAGCACCAGGCTGCTCAGGATGAGGGTCATCATGGTCATGCCGGAAACGGGGTTGGTGCCGACGATGGCGATGGCGCGCGCCGCCACCGAGGTGAACAGGAAGCTGATGACGAAGACGGTGATGGTGGCGATCAGGCCGATCCGCAGCGGGTGCGGCACCGGGCTCAGCACCGAGAAGCTGAAAAACACCCAGATGACCACGACCGTCAGCGCCAAACCGAGAATGACGGTCTTCATGCTCAGGTCGGTCTGGGTGCGCGGGCCCTTTTCGTCGCCGGCGGCCGCCTTGCGGAACATCTGCTTGAAGCCCATGCCGAAGGCCTGGACGATGATCCTGGACGACTTCAGGATGCCGATGACGCCGGCCATGGCGATGGCGCCGATGCCGATGAAGCGCACGTAGTTGCGGAAGATCTCCTCGGCGTTCATGGCCGAGATCAGCTTGGGTGCGTTGCCCACGATCTCGGCGGGGATGTACTGGCCAAAGAAATGGATGACCGGCACCAGCAGGAACCAGGAAAGCATGCTCCCGGCGGCGATGATCGACGTGTATTTCAGGCCGATGATGTAGCCGAGCCCCATGACAGCCGACAGCACGTCCATGCGCAGCTCGATCCTGAACTTGTCGGAGAGGACCTTGCCGATGCTGAAGATGCGGCTGGTGAAGTACTCGGGGAAGGCGCCCATGGAGTGCACCATGAAGTCGAAGATGCCGCCGATGATCATGCTCTTGACCAGGATCTTGGCCTGGGCCCCGCCCTTCTCGCCGGCGACCAGCACCTGGGTGGTGGCGGTGGCTTCCGGGAAGGGGAAATGCCCGTGCATCTCCTTTACGAAGTACTTGCGGAACGGGATGAGGAACAGGACGCCCAGGGTACCGCCCAGGAAGGAGACCATGAAGATCTTGACCAGGTCGAAGCCGATCTCCTTGTCGAGGCCCAGGATGAAAAGGGCCGGCAGGGTGAAGATGGCCCCGGCCACGATCAGTCCCGAGGCGGCGCCGATCGACTGGACGATGACATTCTCCAGTATGGTGCTCTTCCTCTTGAACAGCGGGGCGACGCCGACGGCGATGATGGCGATGGGAATGGCGGCCTCGAACACCTGGCCGATCTTCAGCCCCAGGAAGGCGGCGGCGGCCGAGAAGACCACGGCCATGATCAGGCCGAGGACCACGGAACGGAACGTCACTTCGGGCAGCAGCGTTTCGGCGGACACGTAGGGGGCGTATTCCTTGCCCGCCGGCAGGACCTCGAACGCCCCTTCGGGCATTCCCTTGACTTCAGGCGAGTGGCTCATGGTATCTCCTCTAGCGGAAGCGGTTGGTCGCGCTCTCCTTGATCTTTTCGAATATCTCGGCGTTGAAGCGGATCTTGTAGTCGTCCTTCTTGCTCATCAGGAAGGAGCCGAAGCGGGTGTTCCTGGCCTCATCCAGCCGGCGGCGGGTATAGCCTTCGCGCTCGCGGGCGAAATCGGCGTCCGTGACGGTCTTCTTGCTTTTCAGCTTGACGATGGCCACGGCGCTCTTCATCGCCAGCGGCTGCGAGTAGGAGTTCTCGGCCATGGCGAAGACGGCGTCGTCCAGCCCCGGCGTCGCGGGCAGGTCGCCCAGGCGGTTCCCGCGCTGGTAGGTGGCGCTCTCGACCTTCAGGCTTTCCGCCTTCAGGTAGTCCTCGACCTTCTTGGCGTCGGCCAGCTGGTTCAGCTCGGCGGCGACCATGGCGGCCCGCGCCGTCAGCAGTTCCAGCTTCTTGGCGTCGCGCACTTCCTTCTCGACCCTGTCCCGCGCCACGGCGAACGACTCGGCCTGCGGCTTGACGACGCGGGTCAGCTGCACAACGCCGACGCCCTCGGGGAATTCCAGCGGCTCGGAGACCTCGTTCTCGCCCAGGGCGAACAGCTTCTGCGAGATGTAGCCCATCTCGTCGATATCCTTGATGGCCTGGCCCTGGGTCAGCAGGCCGCTGTCGACGACCTTGGCGACCAGCTTGCCGGCCCCCGCCTTGAGGCTTCCGGCCTTCTTGACGGCCGCATGGGCCTGGGCGATCTTTTCGCCGGCCAGCTTCTTCAGCTCCTCGTTCTCGAGCACGCTGCGGATGCGGGCCTTGACGGCGTCATAGGGTTCCTGCGTTTCCGGGACTTTTTCGGAGACGTACAGCAGCGAGAAGCCCTGGCCGGCGTCCACCGGCGAAGAAATGGCCCCGGCGCTGAGGTTATCGATCATGGTCTTTTCCTGGGGCGAGAAGCTCTGCCAGCCCCAGTAGCCCCAGTCTCCCCCGTCCTTGGCCTTCTCGTCAGCCGAGATCTCCATGGCCTTGGCGGCGAAGCCGCCCGGGGTGAGCCCGGCAGCGACCTCGTCCATGCGCTTCAGCACGTCCTCGCGCGTCGGCGCGTCGTAGGCGAGCCAGATGCGGCTGACCTTGATCTTGCCCGCCACCTTGAACATGGCCTTGTTCTGCTGGTAGTACGCGAACAGGTCCTCTTCCTTCAGCCGCAGCTCCTTCTTGAAATCGGCGAACTTCAGGGCCAGCACGTCGCCGGACCTCTTTTCGGCGCTCTGGAACAGGGCCGGATTCTTGGCATGAAAAGCGAGCAGCTCAGCCTCGCTTACCGCGGGCTCCTCCTTGATCTCGTCGATGCGCAAGGCGATATAGTCCAGCTCGGCCTTGTCGTTCTCCTTGCGGTAGTCCTGGCGCAGCGTGTCCGCGTCGAGGACCTGGCCGGCGGTCACCAGTTGCTTCAGCTTGTCGGCCAGGAGATCCTTGCGCAGGCTGTCCTCGAAATCGAGGACCGACATGTGGTTGTAGGCCAGGAGCCGCTCGTATTCCTCCGCGCCGATGAATCGGCCGTCGCGCTGGAAGGCGGAATGGCTGCGGATGGCCTCCTGCAGTTCCCCGTCGCTGACGGTCAGCTTGAGCCTGGCGGCCTCGCCCTGGACGATGCGCCCGCTGATCATGCCCTGCAGCACCTGCTCGGCGATGCCCAGCTGCTGGATGGCCTGGCGGCTGAGGTTGTTCTTGAACTGCTTATTGTACATTTCCAGGTTCTGGGCCAGGTTCTTCTGGAATTCCTCGCCGCTGATCGCATAGCGGCCGACGGCGGCCACGTCGCGGTCCAGGTTCTCTCCCTCGAAACCGCCCGAGCCCCATTGCACGAAAATGAAGCCGATGAAGGCGAAGATGACCAGCCACAGGGTCCAGGAAAGCGTCTTGACGTTGTTCCTCATGGATTTGAGCATTACTTATTCCTCCGCATGCGTTTGGTTTTTGGGTTTCTTTGCAGTGATCTTCAGGTAGACCGACACCGTGGCCCCCTTGGCCTCGTTGTTCCGGATGACGATGTTGCCCTGGTGCTCCTGGATGATGTTGTAGGCGATGGTCAGCCCGATCCCCTTCTTCTGGGTGCGGTTCTTGGTGGTGTAGAACGGGTCGAAGGCCTTGTCCAGGTTCTTGAAGCCGCCGCCGTTGTCGGAGATCTCCACGATCGCCTGGCCCCGGTCCATCGAGTGCTTCAGGTCGATGACGACACGGCCGTCGCGGATGTTGTTCTCGCGCATGGCCTCGATGGCGTTCTCCACGATGCCCTCGAACACCTGCCAGAGGGCGAAATGGTTGCCCTGGATGATGACGTCGTCCTGGAAATTGTTCTTGACGACGGCGTACTCGCCGTTCTCCGGGCGGCTGGTGATGACCTTGACCAGCTTATCCAGGAGGTTGGACAGGCTGAGCTCCATCTTGACCTGCTCCATGTCCGGGTTGAGCTGGTTGAGCTGGTCGATGATGTTCTTGATGCGCACGGCCTGCTTCTGGATGCTGTTCAGCTTTTCGCGGATATAGGGGCTGGCGTCCTCGCGGATGCTGATGAGGTCGACGTAGCCCAGGATGCCGGTCAGCGGGTTGTTGATCTCGTGGGCGAACCCGGAGACGATGGCGGTCAGCGATTTCTGCTTCTCGGACTGGATGATGTGCCGCTGCGTGTCGCGCAGCTCCTGCATGGCCACCTGCAGCTTCTGGTTGGACTCGTTCAATTCGCGGGTGCGCGAGGTGACCTGCTTCTCCAGGTCGCGGTGGGTGGCCTCGATCTCGGTCAGCATGCCCTCGATCTTTTCGGCCATCTCGTTGAACTGGTTGCCCAGGAAGGAGAATTCGTCGTTGGAATGGATCTGGATGCGGTGGGAAAAGTCGCCGAAACTGATCTTCTCCAGGCCGTTCTTCAGGAGCTGGATGGGCTCGGTCAGCTTGCGGTTGATGACCACGATGACGGCGATGAAGACCACCAGCAGCACTCCCGAGATGACGATGATATACAGGCGCAGCCCGGCGAGGATGGCTTCGTTCTCCTCGTTGGAATGGCCGAAGAGGATGCGCCCCCACACGGAGTCGGCGCCGGCGACCTTCACCGGCAGGTTGACCAGGAAATAGGGGCGGGCGCGGAAGGCGGCCTCGAGCACCCGCTCGTTGCCATCGGCGCGGTAGGGTTCCAGGTCGCCGCGGATCCAGTCCGGGCCCTTGAAAAAGATCTCCTTGCCCTCGGCGTCGAACAGGACGATGAAATCCAGGTCATTGCCCTTGAGTATCTCCTCGGCCTGTGCCTTCAGGTTCATGTAGTTGAAATAGATGAAATTGGGCTCGGTCATGGTCTCGAAGTCGCTGGCCCAGCGCACGAAGCTGGCCTTGGCCATGCGGTTGTTGGCGGAATTGACGATCTTCAGGATGAAAAACGAGGAAATGACGATGTAGGCCAGGCTGATGACGACGAAAGATAGGAGGAACTTGGCGCGCAGCGTGTTTGTTTTTAGCATGTGCGTAAGGCGTATTTTATTATAAATAAGGATAAATAGCAATCAGGAAAACCGCACCAGCCGCGGGTGGCGGGCGCGGCCGGCGATCAGTCGAAGATCTCGCGGATGATCTGCGGCGAGTTGCGCCAGTCGGGGACGACCTTGACGTGCAGGTCGAGGAACACCTTCTTGGCGAAGTATTCCTCGAGGGCGGCGCGGCCCTCGATGCCGATGCGCTTGATCAGCCCGCCCTGCCTGCCGATGACGATCTTCTTCTGCGCCGTGGATTCCACGTAGATCTCGGCGCGCACGTAGACCGTATCGCCGCGGTCCTTGATCTCCTCCACCTTCAGCGTGGTGGTGAAGGGCAGCTCGTCCTCGACCTGGTCCAGCACCTTTTCCCGGACCAGCTCGCCGACGTAGAAGTTCTGTCCCTGCAGCGTGGTCTCCTCGGCGGGATAAAAATTCTCCCCCTCGGGCAGGGTTTTAAAAATGAGGTCTTCCAGCAGGTCGAGGTTGACGTTGCGCAGGGCGGAGATGGGCACGATCTCCTTCCAGGGAAATGCGTCCTTGTATTCCTGGATCTTCTCCAGCACCCGGCCCTTGTTCAGCTTGTCGATCTTGTTGATCACCAGGAAAACGACCTTGCCTGCCTCGCGCAGCAGGTCGAAGATGAACTGGTCGTGCTGGGCGGCGCCGATGTCGACGAAAAACAGGACGAGGTCGGCGTCGTGCAAAGCGTCGCGCACCTCCTTCATCATCAGCTCATTCAGCCGGAAGTGCGGCTTGTGGATGCCCGGGCAGTCGAAGAAGACGGCCTGGCCGCGCTCGGTGGTGCGGATGCCCAGGATCTTGCGCCGCGTGGTCTGCGGCTTGGCGGAAACGATGGCCACCTTGGCTTCCATCACGGCGTTGAGAAAGGTCGACTTGCCGACATTGGTGCGCCCTACCAGGGCCACGTAGCCCGAGCGCCGCCCCTTACTTTGAGTCACGGCGCACGCGCACGGTCTTGATGCGGTTCTTTTCCATTTCCCTGACCTCGAAGACGAAGCCCGCGGCCGTGACCCGGTCCTGCACCGAGGGGATCTTGCCCAGTTCGCAGCTGATCAGCCCGGCCACGGTCTGGTAGTCGGCGTTCTCTTCGATCTCGATGCCCAGGGCCTCGTTGAGCTCGTAGATGGAGGTGTCGCCGCGCACGGTCCAGCCGTCGCGGTCGCGGGCGATGGGCTCCAGGTCCTCATCGTACTCGTCCTTGATGTCGCCGACGATCTCCTCGATGATGTCCTCCATGCTGATCACGCCCGAGACGCCGCCGAACTCATCGCTGACGATGGCGAACTTCTGGTTGGTACGCTGCATTTCCTTGAGCAATTCCAGGATGCGCATGGTCTCGGGGATGAAGAAGGGCGGGCGCAGGATCTCCTTGATGTTGAAGTCGTCGCGTCCCCAGTAATCCAGGACGTCCTTGGCCAGGATGATGCCCTCCACGTTGTCCAGCTTGTCGGCGACGACCGGGAAGCGCGATTTCTTCTTCTCGCGGATGGTGGCGACGATCTCCTCCAGGCTGGCGTCGATGTGCACGTGGGTCATGTGCACGCGCGGCGTCATGATCTCCTTGACCAGGGTGTCGCCGAATTCCAGGACGCTCTCGATCATCTCCTGGTCTTCCTTCTCGATGACCCCCTCCTTGGCCCCTTCCTCGAGGAACACCTCCAGCTGCTCGTCGCTGAGCTCCTCGTCCCCGTTCCCGCTGGGGTCCATCGCGTTCTCCTTCAGGAAAATCGAGAAAACGTAGTTCAGGGGATAGAAGATCGACCAGGCGACGGGAAAGAGGAAGATCAGGTGGCGCAGCACGGCCTCGCGGTTGCGGTAGGCCACGATGTAGAAGACCACGTTGAAGAACACGAGGTAGAAAAGGCCGATGAGCAGGATGCGCAGCGCCGCCGACGGGATCGCTTCCCGGGCCAGGCGGAACGTGCAGAGCATCAGGATGATCTGCAGCACGAAGACGACCGTCTCCAGCGAATGGATGACGAGGTCGAACTTCTCCACGAAAGGGAAGCGCGGCAGGCGCCGGCCTTCCATGCTCTTCAAAAACCTGGCCAGCGAGATGCGCGAAAAGCTCTCAAAGCTGCTTTCCAGCAGGTGGAAGAGCACGGCGACCAGGAAAAGGGCGATCAGGCCGGCGAGGCTCATGGCAGCTCCGCGGCGAACTCGGCGAACAGGCTCTCCTGCAGCGCCAGCATCTCTCCCCGGTCCACCTCGTGGTCAAGCCCCTTCAGGTGCAGCAGGCCGTGAATGGCCAGCAGCAGCACTTCCCTGGCCAGCGAATGGCCGTGCTGCCGGGCCTGTTCCGCGGCGACGGGCATGCAGACCAGGATGTCGCCGGCGTAAAGCCCGTTGGGCAGAGTTTCGCCGGAGGGGAAGCTCAGCACGTCGGTGGCGCGGTCCTTGCCCCGGTAGGTGCGGTTCAGCGTCCGCACCTCCTCCTCTCCGGACAGGCGGATGGTCGCCCCGCCTTCGAGGCCGATGCGCGCGGCCACCTTCCTGGCAAGGGCCGGGAACGTTCGCGCCGGCAGGGGGAATCCCTCGTGCTGGACGGCGATCATTCCGACTTCTCCCTGCTGAAGTCGAAGCCCGGGTATGAGATGCGCTGGTGATAGATCGAGGCCAGCTTGCCGTAAAAGCTCTTGGCGATGGTGTTCAGCGCCTTGAAGGTCAGCCCGTCGCACTCGTCGAACTGGTTCTCGGCGATGTCGGAGGCGATGATCTTCTCCACGACGTTGCGAATGTCGCTGTCGTCGGGGGCCGAGAGGCTCTTGGTGGCCGCCTCCACCTGGTCGGCCAGCATGACGATGGCTTCCTCCACCTGCTGCGGCTTCTTGCCCGGGTAGCGGAACATGTTCTCGTCGAACTCGTCCAGCTGGCCGGCGCTCATCTCCTCGGCCTTGGCGTGGAAGAACCTCACCACCTTGTTGCCGTGGTGCTGGGAGATCGCCTGGATTACTTTTCTGGGCAGCTTCAGCTGCTCGGCCTTCTCCAGCCCGAGCGGGATATGCGAGATGATGACCTTGGCGCTCTCCAGGGGCGTCAGCTTCCCGTGCGGGTCTTCGTACACCGACTGGTTCTCGGTGAAGAACTGCGGGTTGTCGATCTTGCCGATGTCGTGGTACAGGGCCATGGCCCGCACCAGCAAGGGCGACAGCTCCAGCTCCTGGGCGGCGGCCTCGGCCAGGGAGGCCACCATCTGCGAATGGTGGTAGGTGCCCGGGGCCTTCTCCAGCATCTCGCGGAAGCACGGCAGGTTCAGGTTGGTGATCTCGACCAGCTTCAGGTCGGTGACCAGCTTGAAGATCACCTCCCAGAGGGGGATCATGAAGTTGGCGATGAACGCCGACAGCAAAGCGGAAAGGATCCCGAGCGCCACATAGAAGGCGGCCAGCGTCCAGCTGGTCTCCTCGGCGCTGAGGGCGAACACCAGCGAGGTCAGCATGTTGACGGGCAGCAGCCAGAAAAAGGCGGCCTTGAGGATCGAGGAGCGCTTCAGCCGCTGGTAATACTCGACGCCGAAGCCGACGGCCAGGTTGCCGGCCAGGACGAACAGCAGGATCTTGAAGTCCCAGTCGCAGACGAAGCCGCCGATGACGGCGTTGATGGTGGAGAAGACCACGGCGCTCTGCAGGTCGAACAGGAAGGCGATGATCAGCGAGCCGACGGCGAAGGGGATGCCATAGGCCAGGGCGGAGGTGTCCACGCGGATCTCGAAGGCCAGGTTCTTGAGGATCAGAGGATAGATGAACAGGGCCAGGCGGTAGATCAGGACGCTGGCGATGAAGGTCACGCCGGAGACGAAGTTCAGCCGGCTGCGGTTGATGCCCCCGTTCTTGGCCAGGATGTTCAGCTTCCAGAAGAAAAAGAAGAGGATGCTCAGGACGACCAGGATGAAAAAGACGCCGGGGATGCGGCGCGAGCTGGTTTTTTCCTCGGCGGCGATGAGCCGGATCAGGCGCAGGTGGTCCTTGTTCAGCTCGTCACCGCGGCGCAGGATGATCTTGCCTTTTTTCAGGTGGATGAAAACGGGGTTGACCAGTGCCAGGGTCTTTTCCTCCTGGAGACGGGTCAGGACCTTGGAAAAGGTCACATTAGTACTTATGAATTCCAGCAGGATCGGCTTGACGGTCTCTTTTTCGCGCGTATTGAGGGGTGAATCCCCTAAAAAACCGGATAATTTGCCTTCAATGTCCTTCAGATCAAAGAAATCAGCCAGTTTTGCCTGGGAATAGCCCTTTTTCTCGCTATAGACAATGATCTCGTCATTGTTTCCCCTGGGGACACCGATCCGCGACAACAGGATGCCCTTTTCCTCCCAGGCCTTCACTTCGAGGAGCAGGAGGTTCAGGTCGATCTTGGCGAAGGGGTTGGACTGCAGCAGCAACGAGAGCTCGGGCTGGCGCGGTTCCAGGCCGAAATTCTCGCGGATGCGCGCCTGGACGGCTTCCAGGTCCTGTTTTTTCAGAAGGAAATCCTTGCGGACCTCCTTGATGAAGCGGAACCACTCGTTCAGCAGCATCTGGCTGCCGGCGATCTTCTGCTCGTTGAATTCGTAGACCGGGACTAGGGCTTCCATGGCCTGGCGCCGGTTCAGCTCGGTCATCTCCCGGTCTTCGACCGTCATGTCCTTGCCGATGACGATGTCGGCCCCGGCGATGTCGCCAACCTTCAGCCCGGTGTCGGGAATGGAGCGCGCCGGCGGCATATAGCCGATATAGGCGATGGTCAGGATGAAAAAGACGCCGATCAGCAGCTTGCCCCAGGACGAACTCCCCTTCTCCTGGGTTTGCGGGTGCTGCCTCTTCTTTTTTAGCTCCAGGTCAAAGTTCATTTTTCGACCCGTTCGTAGGCCTCGATGATGCGCTGGATCAGGGGGTGGCGCACGATGTCTTTCATGGTCAGGTGCACGACGCCGATCCCCGGCACGTCCTTGAGGATCTTGATGGCCTTGAATATCCCCGATTTCTTCGGCTGTTCCAGGTCGATCTGGGTGATATCGGCGGTGACCACCACCCGCGAGTTCAGCCCGAAGCGGGTGAGGAACATCTTCATCTGCGAATCGACCGTGTTCTGGCCCTCATCGAGGATGATGAAGGCGTCGCTGATCGTCCGGCCCCGCATGTACGCCAGGGGGGCGATCTCGATGATCCCCTTCTCGATCAGCTCCGAGGTGCGCTCGAAGCCGATCAGGAAATACAGGGCGTCATAGAGCGGCCGCAGGTAGGGGTTGATCTTCTGCTGGATGTCGCCGGGGAGGAAGCCCAGTTTCTCGCCGGCTTCGACCACCGGGCGGGTCAGCACGATGCGCTCCACCCGCTTGTTGAACAGGAAATTCAGGGCCATGGCGATGGCCAGGAAGGTCTTGCCGGTGCCGGCCGGGCCGATGCCGAAGACCATGTCACGGTTCTGGATGGCTTCGACGTAGCTGCGCTGGTTGAAGGTCTTGGGGTAGACCTCCTTGCCGTCCACCTTGATGATATGCTTCTTGAAAATATCCTCCTGGACCTGCTCGAGCTTGCCCTCGGCCACCAGGTTCAGGCTGAACTGGATGTCATGGTCCTGCAGCTTGCCGTTCTCCTCGTGCAGCAGGACCAGGTGCTGCAGGTATTTCTTGAACTTGCGCGCCTGGACGCCGTTGCCCGAATACATGACCTTGTCGCCGCGCAGGGCGATCTCCAGGCCGAACGCTTTCTCGATCGCTTCCAGGTTCTTTTGGATCAGGAACGGGAAATGGTTGCCCAGCCCGTCAGGGCAGATGAACTCTTCCATTAAAAAAATCCCAACCGTGGTCTATTCATTGCCAGAATTATAGAAAGCAATCGGCAAAAAGTCAAATCGGGCACCCCGGGAGCGGCGCTTCCGGCGCTTAAAAATACGCGGCCCGCGGGTGGCAGACGACCATGGCGCTGGCGCTCAGCTCGGGCAGCAACTGGTCGCCGCAACTCAGGGAGACGCCGATGCGCCCGGCGTCGAGCATGCGCACGATGTGCCGCTGGGCGCCCAAATCGGGCCAGGCCGGGAATCCCGGGCTGAAGCGCTTGCCCCGCTTCTCCCCCAGGTGGAGTTCGCGGCGGATGCGGGCGTGCATGGCCGCGGCCAGCGTCTCGGCCAGCTCCGCCCCGAATCCATGCAGGAGCAGGTAGCGGCTGTACTGGTCGGATGCGAAAAGCTCCTTTTCCAGGTTCGCCAGGGCTGCGCCGCAGCTGACGATGAACAGGGGCGCCACGTCCTCGCCGGCGAAATAATCCGCCAGGGACAGGCCGCCGCGGCGCGGGAAGGCAAAAACGGCCTCATCCATCCCGGAGCCGATCGCCAGGGAATTCCTGCCGCGGCGTTCACAGGAAAAATAGCCGTAGACGGCAGCGAAGCCAGAAACGCCTCTTTCCTTGAGCAGTTCCAGCATGCCGGCAAGGAATTCGTCTGCCTGGGCCCCTGAGCGCATGCGCCAGCGCGCCTTCGCCAATACCCTGCGGTCCAGGAGCGGCAGGATCTCATCGAGGGACCAGGCGACGACGCGGCTGCCGAGGAAAGGCGGCACGGCAGGCGCAGCCGGGGCGACGCCTGCCGCGAGGGAGCGGGCGGACTTTCCCGCTGCCGGACTCGCGACCGGCAGGGCCTCGCCGGCCATGATCTTCATGGCAGCGAAGGCGTCGGCGGCATAAGCCACTTTTTCCTTGTAGGCCGGCCTCAATACCGAGGACACGAATCCGGGAGTGAGGGCGGCGCCGCCGCAGATCACCGGCAGGCGGATGCCCGCCTCGCGCAGATGGCGCATGATGCCCTCCATCTCCAGGGTGGAGCGGACCAGCAGCGCGCTCAGGCCGATATGGCCGGGGCGATGCTTCTTCACGGCGGCGGTGATCTCCTCGCCCCCCTGGTTGGTGCCGATGTTGAACACGCGGTAGCCGTTGCTGCGCAGGATGATGTCGACCAGGTTCTTGCCGATGTCATGGACGTCGCCCTTTACCGTGGCCAGGACCATGGAGCCGCGCAGGCGCCGGCCGGCCTTGGGCAGGCGTGGTTCCAGGATGTCCAGCGCCGCCTTGACCACTTCGGCCGCCTGCAGGACGAAGGGCAGCTGCATGATCCCCTTCTCGAAGAGTGCGCCGACCTCGGCCATGGCCTTCAGCAGGTGGCCGTTGACGATGTCCAGGGGGGCGGTCGTTGCGGCCAGAAGATCCAGGTCGCTCTCCAGGCCGGCGGCGTTGCCGTTGAGGACAGCGGCGCGCACGCGCTCCGCGGGCGTCTCCTGGCCGCTTTTTTCCAGCGGCTCCCCGCCCTGTCTTCCCTGAAAATGCTCCATGATGGACCGCAGCGGGTTGTGCCCGCCCTGGCAGCGGTTGAAGATGAGGTCCTCGGCCAGGCGGATCTCGCCGGGATCGATGCGGTTCAGGGGCAGGACGCGGCCGGCATGGAAAATGGCGGCGTCGAGGCCACCCTGGACGGCATGGTACAGGAACACGGCGTTGACGATGCGCCTGGCGGCGGGCAGCAGGCCGTAGGATATGTTGCTCACCCCGAGCAGCGTGTGGGCCCGGGGCATTTTTTTTCGCAGCAGCGGCAGGGCGGCGAGGGTTTCGATGCCGGCAACGGCCAGGCCGGTGTCGCCGGAGGCCAGGGTGAAGGTCAGCGGATCGAGGAAAAGGTCCTCGGGACGCAAGCCGCGCCGCAGGGCCAGGTCGTACAGCCGCCTCAGCACGGAGACTTTCCTGGCGCGGTCGCGGGCCATCCCTTCTTCATCGATGGCCAGGCAGACCACGGCTGCGCCGAAATCGCGGGCCAGGGAGAGGATGGCCTCGGCGCGGGCGCCGCCGTCCTCGAGGTTGATGGAATTGATCACCGCCCGCCCGGCGCAGCCTTTCAGCCCGGCTTCCAGGGCGGGTAGGCTGGCGCTGTCGAGCATGAGCGGCAGGCGGTTGCGGGCATTCATCCTTGAGGCGGCACGGGCCATGTCGCGGGCCTCGTCGCGCCCGGCGTAGGCCACATTGAGGTCAAGCAGGTGGGCCCCCTCGCGGGCCTGCTCCTGGGCGACGGTCAGCATGGCGTCCAGGTCGTCGGCCAGCAGCGCCGCCTTGAACTTGCGGCTGCCGGTGGCATTGGTCTGCTCGCCGATGATCAGCGGCCCCGGCCGCACCCTCAGCTCCTGGACGACGAACAGCGAGGTCGCCTGGCCGTTCCGCCCTCTCTTTTGCGGCGGCGCCGGGCTGGCCCCACCCACCTGCCGGGCCAGGGCGCGGATATGGCGGGCCGTGGTGCCGCAGCAGCCGCCGACGATGGCGGCCCGGTCCCGCTCGACGAACGCGCGCATGCGCCTGGCGAAAGGAGCGGGCTCCAGGTCGTACACATACCTGCCGGAGCGGAACGCCGGCAGGCCGGCGTTGGGCATGACGGCCAGCGGGAACGGCGAGCCGGCGGCCAGGGCGCGCACCGCCTCGGCCATCTCGTCCGGGCCGGTGCCGCAGTTGACGCCGAAAGCGAAAAGAGGGAACGGCAGGAATGTGGCCAGCGCCGTGGCGATGTCGGTCCCCATCAGCATGCGGTTCTTCTCCAGGGTGACCAGCAGGCTGACCGGCCGCGAGCGGCGCCTTTGGCGGAAGGCCCGGCTCAGGGCGCGCAGGGCGGCCTTGGCCTGCAGCATGTCCTGGCAGGTCTCCACCTGGAACAGGTCAACGCCGCCGTCGAGCAGACCAAGGGCCTGGGCGAGATAGGAGTCCTCCAAGGAGCTGAAATCGACCTGCTCCAGGCTGGGCAGGAGCGAGCCCGGTCCGATCGAGCCGGCGACATAGCGCCAATGGCCGCCGCGGCTGAACCCTGCGGCGGTTTTCACGGCCAGCGCGGCCGCGGCTTTGTTGATCTCGTAGGCGCGTTCGCCCAGCCCGTGCTTGGCCAGCTCCAGGGCCTGGGCGCCGAAGGTGTCGGTCTCGATGATGTCGCAGCCGGCCTCCAGGTAGGCGGCATGGATGCCGGCGACCACCAGGGGGCGGGAGAGGACCAGGTAGTCGTGGCAGCCCTCGTGGCCATGGTAGTCGTCGGCGCCGAGGGCGGCGGCCATGAGCGCCGTGCCCATGGCGCCGTCGAGCACGAGCACCTTCTCGCGCCGGCGGCGCTCGATGTCCGGCTTGCGCGCTGCGGCCACCTGGGTCACCGGCCTTCAGCGCTTCCCGGCGAAAACCGCTTCCAGGAGGGCCTTGGTGGCGTGGCCCTGGCCCATGGTGAACACGTGGATGCCCGGCACGCCGAAGTCGAGCAGCTTCTCGACCAGCCGGGCCATGAAGCGCACGCCGCCGGCGAAGGCCTGCTCGCGGCTGCGGGCGTCCTCGATCAGGGCCACGAGCTCCGACGGGATGTTGACGTGGAAAGAGCTGGGAATGGACTGGATCTGCCTCTTGCCGACCAGGGGCTTGAGGCCGGGGATGATGGGTACCTGGATGCCGATGTCGCGGGCCTTCTCGACGAATTCCTTGTAGAGGCGGAACTCGTAGAACATCTGGGTGATGATGTATTCCGCGCCCATGTCCACCTTGTGCTTGAGGTAGGACAGGTCCTTGTCGAGGTTGGGCGACTCGAAGTGCTTCTCGGGGTAGCCGGCCACGCCGATGCAGAAGCTGGTCGGGAAGGGATCCTCCAGTTCATCGATGTACTGGCCGCGGTTCAGCTGGGCGATCTGCTCGACCAGCTGGCTGGCGTACTGGTGGCCGTCCTTTTCCGGGATGTAGCGTGCCTGGCCGGGGGGCGGGTCGCCGCGCAGGGCGAGAATGTTCTTGATGCCCAGGAAATGCAGGTCGATCAGGGTGTCTTCCGTTTCGTAGCGGTTGAAGCTGCCGCAGATCAGGTGCGGCACCGGCTCCACCTGGAAGCGGTTCTTGATGGCGCTGCAGATGCCCACGGTGCCGGGCTTCTTGCGCCGCGGCCGGCGGGTGATGACGCCGTCCTTTTCCTCGTAGACCATGTGCGGCTGGTGATAGGTGACATTGATGAACTGGGGTTCGAAATGCATGAGCGGGTCGATGCCCGACAGGATGTCGTCCATGTTCTTGCCGCGGTCGGGTGGCGTGATCTCCAGCGAAAACAGCAGCTTGCGGTTCTGGTTCAACCAGTCGATCACCTTGGCCATGAAATTCCCTCGAACTTGGATTTGCTGCATCATAGCACAAACAGGGCCCCGCTCAAAGCCAGGACACAGTGATAGTGATAGTGGTAGTGGTAGAAGGAAAAAAGTGATCGGTGTACGGTAGACGGCAAAGGGAGACGCATTTTTTTCTTTCGCGTCACGCGTTACGCGTTACGCGTCACGTATGTCCATTCATGCATTGGTGTTTGGGATTTCATTCTTACCTTGCGCCCCACGCCCTACGCCTCGCACCTTGCGCCGGGTTCAATATCCCCTTGTTTCAGGCCGGCGATAGCAGGACCAGCGTCTCCAATTGCGGTGTGCCGGGGAACATGTCCAGGGCTGCGACGCGCCGGACATGGTAGCCGCACTGCCGCCAATGGGCCAGCGCCCCGGGGATCTCTTCGCTGGCGCAGAACAGGTGCAGCACCCTCCCGGGCCGGCGCCGGGCGATGGAGCGGATGACTGCGCCGTCGGCGCCCCGGCGCGGCGGGTCGAGGATGACGTCCTCCACTCCGGCGGCCCGGTGCAGCGGCGGCGGCAGGGCCCGGGCCAGGCTGTCGCGGTTGATGGCCGCGGTGCGGAAGTGGATGCGTGCCCCTCCCTGCAGGCGGGAGAGCATGTCATGACCGGCGCGGATCGAACCGTCGGCGGCATCCACGGCGATGATCTCCCGGTAGCGGCCGCGCAGGCTGATGGCGAAGAGCCCGTAGCCGCAATACAGGTCGAGCAGCCGTTCACGGGCCTCCCCCGCCGTCATGGCTAGTACTTTTTCCAGCAGCAGGGGCAAAATGGACTCGTTGACCTGGGAAAATGATGTGGGCGGGATGGCGAAGACGTCCGCGCCCAGGCGCAGGCGGAAGCGCTCGGGCCCGAAGAGCTTCTTGATGGGGAACGCCCCCCGCGGGCGGTCGTTCTCCAGGTAGTACGGCGACCGGCCCGGGTCGAGGAACAGGAAGGCCGCGACGACGTTCACCTCCAGGTTGCGCAGGCGTTCGACGGCCTTCAGCAGCAGGCGGTTCAGGTCACGGTCCAGTTTCTGCAGGTTGAAGATGACCATGAACTCTTCGTAACTGCCGCGGATGATGATGAAATTCATGGCGCGGGCCAGCGGCAGGAATGCCGTCCCGGAAAGCTGCCCTTCCAGCGCCGCAAAGATAACGGCATGCTCGCGCGGTTCGAGCAGCTCCGATCCCTCGTCCGCAATATAAATCCGCATGGGAGCGTTTTTTTGCCCCTGGCCGCCGGCTTTGGCCCAGGTGCGGCAACGCCTCTTGCTGGTGGTCCGGTAGTGCCGGGGCCGGGGAGAGACGACCAGCCCCTCAGGCCGGCCGGGGAGTTCGTGGTGCTTCCAGAAGCGCTGCAGGGCCTGGTTCTTCAACGCTGTTTCCCGGCCGTAATCCAGGCCGGCCAGGACCGCCGCGCCGCAGGCGGGCAGCTTTATCCCCTGCCGCGACGCTTCCAGGCGGATCAATGCCTCGAAAGAGCCTTCTGCAACCTCAGTTTTACCTCTTGCACCCGGCCGCTTCCTGTTTTCGCCCACGGGAATGCTCACGTTCGCGAGCGCGGCTTACGTGCGCAAGGTGGCGACGAGCCGCAGAGGGTGCAGCAGCAGCTGCAGCGCATCCAGGATGTCCCGGCAGGCCACGTCGGCAGCCAGCAGGCTCCCCACCGCCGCCCCTTCCTCCTGGACGACCACCAGGCCCAGTGCCGCCTTCTCCAGCATGGCGCGGTCGTTGCGGCCGTTGCCCACGCAGGCCGTGCGTTCAGCCCCGAGTTCATCCACATATCGGGATTTCTGACCGGTCTGATCGCCACCGTGGAGGATCGTGAGCCGGCATGGAATGCCCTGGACCTCCTGCTCGACGCCGCCGAACGTACCGGCCGTGACGATATGCACCTGAAGATTTCCGGCAAGCTCGCGCAGCAGGTCGACGACCCCGGGCTTGATCCGGCCGTCCAGGGCCAGGGTGCCGTTCAGATCGAGGACCAGGTGCTCGATCAGCAGCTTCTCTCCGCTGCCGGGAATGTCAATTTCGATCATGAGAATACCTCAGAGGAACGAAACGAAAAATAGTGACAAGTGACGAGTAACTGCAATCGCTCGAATTTTGAGGTTACTATCACTACCACTATCACTACCACTTATAGTTCGTTAGTTTTCTTGCTAACACTAACACTGACACTAACACTTTCTTTTGGATTGGTTTTTGCTTTGATATCAGGCATTTTCTCCAGGAACAGGAATATTTCCCGGCAAACCCAGGCGTCGGTGGCGGCGTACAGGACCTGCGCCGGGGCCAGGTCGGAACGTTCCCAGTTGGAGCATTGCGCCCCCTTGGAGATGCGGAAGCCCAGCAGCTGGGCGGCCAGGGTGCGCACGCCCATGGCCTTGAAACCCTTCCTGGCGGCCATCCTGCCCAGGTCGATGAAGCCGGCTGCCGTGAAGCGCATGATCTCATGCAGTTTCTCGATGTCGCCGCTCACCGCCACCCCGGTCTTGATCACCCGCGCGTCGGCGAAAAGGGCTGCCAGCGCCCCAAGGTCCCTTATTCTTTTCAACTGGACCAGGAAAACGCGGTTTTTCCCGGCCAGTTGCACCAGGGCCGGGGGAAAATGGTCTCCGACCTTGAACGTCGGCCGCACCTCGATGTCGAAGCCGAGAACCCGTTCGCCATGGAGCTCAGGCATAACGGCGCGCAGGCGCTCGTCGCTGGCGATGACCTCCACCGGCCCTTCGTACTTTTTCAGCGGCAGCAGGTTGATGTCGGATTTGCTGAGGACAGGAG
Organism: Acidobacteriota bacterium; assembly: GCA_025456205.1. Lineage (GTDB taxonomy): Bacteria > Acidobacteriota > Aminicenantia > UBA2199 > UBA2199 > UBA2199. The sequence continues at coordinate 34,176 of JALOLA010000015.1, forward strand.
CGTGAGATCGGAGTTCGGGTTGGGTTTCCATGGAGGGTTCATTGTAGCACAAGAGCAGTTGGGAGTCAGTAGATAGTAGAAAGTAGAATGAAAAGGCAATTCGCTCCGCTCATTGTCCCGCTTCGCTGAACGCGAAGCGGTCGAACCCCTCCGGGGTTCGAACCCCCGTGAGATCGAGATCAAGGAAATGGCAGGGCTACGGTTCGCATCGCCATGCCGAGGCCTTAGCGAGGCATCTGGCGATGCCATCTAGCGTTAGCTACGGGGATTGATGCGCAACTGCTGTTGCGCACCCAAGGGGCGGCTCACTACGTTCGCCGTCCCAATTCGCTGCTGCGAATTGGTCGAACCCCGGTGAATAGCCTCAGGGGTTCGAACCCCCGTGAGATCGAGATCAAGGAAATGGCAGGGCTACGGGGATTCGAACCCCGGTTTAGTGACTGAGAATCACCCGTCCTAACCCCTAGACGATAGCCCCGGCCGTTAAGAAGTTTATGGCTGGGATGCAGGGACTCGAACCCCGATCATATGATCCAGAGTCATATGTCCTGCCATTGGACGACATCCCAACGCAGGGAAATTATACCCGAGATTTTTTTTTCTGTCAACCGTTTTTTCGCGGCGGCGCGGAAAAGCCCGCGGCCTAGGACGGACCGGCGCCGTAATACTTGCGGATGTATTTTTCCTGCACGGCGTAGGACCAGTGCACGTCGCGCAGGAAGAGCGCCGCCGACTGGGGATCGTTGCTGGCCAGGAAATCGACGATCTCCTGGTGCTCGCGGATCGACGATTCCTCCCACTCCTTGATCCATTGCCGCTTCTGGGGGAAATCATACAGGCGCTTCTTCAGGTTGTTGATGATGCGCTCGAGGTTGTGATTGCCGCACAGGGAGATGAAGGCGTCGTGGAAGCGCAGGTTCTTCTCGTAAAAAAGATCATAGTCGTCGGCGTCGATCGCCTTCTGCATCTGGCGGTTCAGGGCGTCCATCTTTTTCAGGCCGACGGCGCCGAGCTGCGGGAACGCTTCCACCAGGGCCGAGCTCTCCAGGGCGCCGATCACCTGGTAGAACTCGCGGATCTCGTCGAGCGGCAGCGAATTGACGAATATCCCGCGCCGCGGGCTGATGGTGACGAAGCCCTCCATCTCGAGCTGGATCAGGGCGTCGCGCAGGGGCGTCCTGCTGATGCCGAGCTTTTTGGCGGTGGCATCCATGTTGATCGTTTCGCCCGGCTGCAGGCGGTGCTTCTGGAACTGCTGGCGCAGGTAATCGTACACCTGCTCCTTAAGGGATTTCAGGACCAGGGCGCCTTCGGCTTTTCGCATGGCGGAAGTATAGCGCAGGGAAAATCATATTATCAAGTCAGGAAAAAAGAGAGGGCGAACTATTTCAACTCATCCCCTACCCCTTCTCTTCCGAAGAGAAGGGGCTCGGGGGTGAGTTGTCAAAATAGTTCATCCCGCGACGCGGGAGGAATCGAGGGACGCGGGAGGAATCGAGGGGTGCATTGACTAACTATTTTAACTCATCCCCCACCCCTTCTCTTCCAAAGAGAGGGGGCTCGGGGGTGAGTTGTCAAAATAGTTCATCCCGCGACGCGGGAGGAATCGAGGGTGCATTGACTAAATATTTTAACTCATCCCCCACCCCTTCTCTTCCAAAGAGAGGGGGCTCGGGGGTGAGTTGCCTCGTAATTTCCGCTTTCCCCTATTGACACTTGGCAAAATAACTGATATATCAGATATCAGAACAATGGCCATGAAAGG
>JALOLA010000016.1 GCA_025456205.1 Acidobacteriota bacterium
CGAGAATGCGTACGCCAACGCCGTGTTCACCAGCTCCAGCGTGGCCACGATCTTCACCGGCCTCTACCCCGACAGACACATGGTCCGCTTCCTGTACGCCAACCTGCCGCAAAAGCTGCTGACCCTGCCCGAATTCGTGGACAGCAAGGGCTACGCCACCAGCGTCTTTTCTTCGCATTTCGTCACTTCGCCCAAGCGCGAGTTCATCCAGGGAGTGGATGAATATTTCAACATCCGCGAAAAGCGCAGGACCGCAAAGGATCCCTCGATCTTCGAGCGCTTCAGCGGCTGGTTCGCAGAAACTCCGCCGGCCCTTTTTTCCTATATGCATTTCATCCACCCCCACTTTCCCATGATGCCGCCGGCGCATTTCCCCGTCAGCTTCCGGCCGCGAAAAGAAAAGATCACCCAGGAGCGCATGCATGCGCTGACGCTGGGGAAAATCAGAACCCGGACGTTCCCCGACAGCGATGAGATCCAGGAGCTCACCGACGGCTACGACTCCAGCATCGCCTGGGTGGACGACGAGTTCGGCAAGATCCTGTCACTGCTCAAGGCTAAAAAAACTTACGACGACAGCATGATCGTTTTCCTGGCCGACCACGGGGAGGCCCTGGGCGAACACGGTGTCCTGGGCCACGGCGACAACGTGTACGAGGAAACGACGCGGGTGCCGCTGATCGTCAAGTATCCGAAGAGCATGGACCGCAAAGGCCGGGTGCGCTCGCTGGTCGAGCTCGCCGACCTTTTCCCGACCGTGGCCTCGCTTTTCGGGCAGCCGTTGAATCAGGATGGCCGCATCCTGCCGCTGCCCGGCCCCGCTGCCGAGCTGGACGACCGCATGGTCGTTTCCCGCACCAAGACCAGATGCCCCCGCTACGGAATGCGCTGGAAGAACTGGTATTACATCATCGATTTCGCCAGCAACGGCGAAAAGCTCTATCTGCTGACGGCGGATCCCCGCCAGGACGTCGGCGCCGCCCATCCCCAGGTCCGGGCCTTCCTGAAAGCCCGCTTCCTGGCGTGGTACGCCCAGTTCCGCGACGGCAGCGATGACCCCGCCGAGATAGCGAAGAGGAGCCTGCCGGCCGAAGATCTCGAGGAAATGAGGACACTGGGCTATCTATAGAGGGAGTCCGCAAATGAAAAAATACGGATGGCTGTTGTTGCTCCTCCCCCTGTTGCTGTCCGGAGGCTGCTCCAAGGCCCCGAGCCGCGATCTGCCGCCCACGCTGCTGTGGCACAAGGACCAGAACATGATCCGCCCCGCTGACGGCACCATGAATGTCTGGGAGGGATTCCGCATTGATGAGGACGCCTTCACGGCCGAGCGCGATTTTTCGCAGTTCATCTTCTGGCGCGCCCGGGAGCAGCAGGTCACCCTGGCGATCGACTATACCCTGGCGGGCAGGAAGGTCGACGTCGTGGTCAATGCAAAAAAAAGGAACACCCTGGCCCCCAGTTCCGCCTTCAAGCGCGCGGAATTCAAGGCCTGGCTCGGCCGCGGCATGAACTTCCTGCAGTTCAACAAGAAAAAGTCGGACAAGCTGCGCGTGCGCTCCATCGCCATCGGCCAGGCGCCGCAGGAAAAAAGGCCCCAGCTGCGCAGCGGCGAAGGCTTCAGCCGCTATCACCCCCAGGGCCGGGGGCGCCTGGTGCTCCAAGGCCGGGGGCGGATCGAGATCCGCGAACAGCGGACCGCGGGCGGCAGCCTGCAGACCGCGACCCGGCAGCTGAAAAGCCGATGGCTCTCCCGGCGCATCGCGCATGAGATCGTGTTCGCAGCCCCGGGCATGCTCACGGTGACCGTCCTGGAGGGCAGCTTCGCGATCGGCTCCTATGCCTACGAGGCCGCCCCCCCTTCCCCGCCGCCGCCGCCGGGGATCCGCCCGCAGGCCCGGCCCAACATCTACCTCATCCTCAGCGACGCCTGCCAGGCCTCGCACCTCGGGACCTACGGCTATGCGCGCGACACATCGCCGCATGTCGACGCCTTCGCCCGGGATGCCGTCGTCTACGAGAACGCATACGCCAATTCCGTCTTCACCCGCCCCAGCGTGGCCACCATCTTCACCGGCTTCTATCCCGACAAGCACAAGGTGCGCCTGGTGTTCGCCTCCCTGCCCCAGAACATGCTGACCCTGCCCGAATACCTGGATGCCAAAGGCTATGCCACCAGCATTTTTTCCTCGAATGTCGTCACCTCGCCCCGCTGCGGCTTCACCCAGGGCGTGGATGATTTTCACTGGATATCCTCCAGATTTGACGCCCCGAAAGACATTTCCATCTACAGCGAATTCATCCGCTGGCTGGAAAAAGCGGCCCCGCCGCATTTCTCGTTCATGCACTACATCCACCCCCACTTTCCCAAGGTGCCCCCGGATGGATTCCCCGTCTCCTTCAGGCCGGGAAAGACAAGAACCTCCCTGGGGCGCATGAACGAGCTGACGCGCAAGGGATCCAGGAACATCAAGCGCATCAGCGCCGATGAGCTCCAGGAGATCACCGACACCTACGACTCCAGCATCGCCTGGGTGGACAGCGAATTCGGCAGGATCCTGGCCAATTTGAAGGCCAAGGGGCTTTATGACGACAGTCTCATCATCTTCCTGGCCGACCATGGCGAAGCCCAGGGCGAGCACGGCGTCCTGGGCCACGGCCGCAACGTCTACGACGAGACGACCCGGGTGCCCCTGGTCGTCAAGTACCCGAAAAGCATGAACCTCAGGGGCCGGGTGCGGCCGCTGGTCGAGCTGGCGGACATCTTCCCGACCATCGCCTGGTTTTTCGGGCAGGACCTGGCGCTCGACGGCCGCAACCTGCTGCTGGCCGGCCTCGATGACGACCTGGACGATCGCATGGTCGTTTCGCGCACCGGCATCCAGCCCGCCACCTACGGACTGCGCTGGCGTGACTGGTATTATATGCACCAGCCGGGCAGAAACTTCGAGAAGCTTTTCCTGCTGACGGCCGATGCCTACCGGGAAGCCGATCATCCGCAGATGCGCGCTTTCCTGAAAAGCCGCTTCCTGGACTGGTTCTCCCGCTTCCGCAATCTCAATGAGACCGCCGGCGAGATCTCCCTGAAGGACCTGCCGGCCAGCGACATCGAGGAGATGAAAACGCTGGGATACCTCTAGTCCTCCCCCGACCCGGCCACTGGCAGAGCGGGGACGTCAGCGCTTCAGTTATCGTCGGCCTTGATGAAATGGGCGCCGCGCGACACGCGGTTGCGCAGGGCCGCCTCGACGATCAGCAGCGCCGCCTGGACGCTGTCGCGCAGCGAAACGATGCGGTTGCCGATCTCGCTCGCCTTGTAGAACTTCTCGATGCGATGCTTCAGATATTCCAGGTCGGCCTTGGCCCGCTCCATGCGCTTGACAGTGCGGATGATGCCGTTGTAGTTCCACATGATGGTCTTGATGGTCACCAGGTCCTGCCAGACCAGGGCCGGGTCGAGCTTCTCCTGCGGATGCGGGTATTTCCACTCGGGGACCTCGGCGATGACGTAGGGATCCTTGTCATCGTCGATGACGGAAAGGATGTCGGCGGCAGCCTTGTCCCCCCAGACCAGCGCCTCGAGCAGCGAGACCGAAGCCAGGCGGTTGGCCCCGTGCACGCCGGTGGCCGAGACCTCGCCGATGGCGTACAGGTTGCGGATGCTGCTGCGCCCGTTCAGGTCGCAGAGGACGCCGCCGCAGCTGTAATGGGCGGCGGGCACGACCGGGATCGGCTTCTCCTCGATGTTGATGCCGTACTTCAGGCAGTTCTGGAAGATGGTCGGAAAACGCTCGCGGATGTTGATCCTGGCGAACGAGGCCAGGTCGAGCAGGGCGTAGTCGCTGCCATGCTTGATCATCTCCTCATAGATGGCCCGCGACACTTCGTCGCGCGGCGCCAGGTCCTTCAGCGGCGAATACTTCTCCATGAAATACTCGCCCTTGAGGTTCATCAGCCGCGCTCCCTCGCCGCGCACCGCTTCGGAGATGAGGAAGCTGTCGGCCTCGCGATGGTAGAGCGAGGTGGGATGGAACTGGACGTATTCCAGGTTGGCCAGGCGCGCCCCGGCGCGATGGGCCATGGCGATGCCGTTGCCGATCGCCTCCTCGGGGTTGGTCGAGTGCAGGTAGAGGCTGCTCAGGCCGCCGCTGGCCAGTACCACCTTGCGGGCGAAGACGCGGGTGACCTTCTTGCTTTTCTGGTCCAGCACATAGGCGCCGATGATGCGCGGCTCCTGGTAGGTGCGCGCCGGATTCAGCGAATGGTGGGGATAGCTCAGCAGGTCGATGGCCGTGTGCTGGAAGAGCATTTTCAGCCGCGGCAGCTTCTCGAGGATTTCGTTGAACCTGTCCTGGATGACGCGCCCGGTCATGTCGCGGACGTTGAGCACCCGGCGCGTGGAGTGCCCCCCCTCCTTGGCCAGGTCGTATTCCCCGCCTTTTTTCGAAAAAGGGACCTGCAGCTTGTCGATCAGGATCTCCTGCACCAGGGGCCACGACTCCCGCACCGCCTGGTCGACGGCCGGGCGGTAGTTGAATTCGTCGCCGGCCTTGATGATATCGCCGGCGAAGAGCTCGGCTTTCTCCCCGGCGGGCAGGGCGGCGATGCCGCCCTGGGCATAGTAGGTGTTGGTGCGCGTGTGGTCCTTGCCCTTGGAGACCAGGAGCACGTCCCGGCCGCCCTCGGCCAGGCGCAGGGCGGCCGTGGCGCCGGCGATGCCGCCGCCGATGACCAGCACGTCGGTTTCCAGGTAATCCTTCATTTTGCCCCCACGATCTTCAGGTTCAGGTCCAGCGAACGGAAGGAATGGGTCAGGGCCCCGGCCGATATGAAATCGACCCCGCTGGCCGCCTTTTCGGCGATGTTCTCCAGCGTGACATTGCCCGAGATCTCGAGCCGGGCCCGGCCGCGGTTGATCGCGACCGCCGTGCTGGCCAGCGCCAGGGGAAAATTATCCAGCATGACCAGCTCCACGCCCAGGGCCAGCGCCTCCTCGAGCTCCGCGATGTCCTTCACTTCCACTTCGATCGCCTTCTGCGGAAAGGCGGCGCGCACGCGCTCGACGGCGGCGCGGATGCCGCCGGCCATGACGATGTGGTTGTCCTTGACCATGGCCATGTCCTCCAGGTTCAGGCGGTGGTTGCGGCCGCCGCCGTGGCGCACGGCGTTCTTTTCCAGGTAGCGCATGCCGGGCGTCGTCTTGCGCGTGTCCAGCAGCACGGCGCGGTAGGGCGCGAGCTTCTCCACGAATGCCCTCGTCAGGGTGGCGACGCCGCTCAGGCGCTGCAGGAAGTTGAGCGCCGTGCGCTCGCCCCTGAGGATCGAGCGTTCACTGCCGCACACCTCCAGGACCAGGTCCCCGGGCTTGACCTCGCAGCCGTCGCCGGCGAAGACGGCCACCTCCAGCTGCGGGTCCACTTCGTGCAGGACCAGGGTGAAGACCTCGATGCCGGAGATGACGCCGGCCTCCTTGGCGCGCAATTCGGCCCGCGCCGGACGGTCCAGGCCGGCCAGGGAGAGGGTGGTGACGTCGTCGTCCACCCGGTCCTCCTCCAGCGCCAGGCGGACGATCTTCTTCAGGCAGCGGTGCTCGAGGTCCATGGGGCGATTATAGGCGCCCGGGCCAAAATAGTAAAGCAGGAACTCGGTGTAAGGTGCAGGGCAGAAGGCGTAGGGAAGAAAGTATCCGACTTAAAGAAACTATTCAGCCAGATCCTTTTACCTTACACCTTACGCCTTGCGCCTTACACCAAGCCCTTTTGGTATCAGAATCTCCAAAGATAAGACGCCTTGAAAAAGAAGCTCCTGCGCGTCTGCAGAAAGTCGTCGGACGGGAAATAGTCCCGGTCTTCGCTGCTCCACTTCAGTTTCTGATACGCCGAGCCGTAGCCGACGTAGATGACGGTGCCGGGGATATAGGTGAAGGAAGCCAGGAAATCGGCGTTGAGCTTCTTCCAGTAGTTGTTGTACTCGAGGATGCCGCGGAAGAACAGGTTGCGGTTCACCTGGAAGGTGGTGCGGCTGCGCCAGATGGTGTAGTCGTAGACCTTCTGGTTGTCGCTGGCGCGGTGGAAGTCATAATAGCTGAGCCCCAGCGAGGTGCTCAGCCGGTCAAAGGGCTGGAAGAGCAGGAACAGGTCGGCGGTGTTGCCCTTGCCCTGGAACGGGGCTTCCTCGTCGTAAAAGATCCGGTCCGAGCGGCGGTAGCCGCCCTCCAAGTAGAGCTGCTTGAGCAGCTGCGTGTAGCCGCGGACGCGCCAACCGCTGAGGCTGAAGCGCTGCGCGGCGAACACTTCGTTACCGAGGATGGCGTCGAAGCGCACCTGGGTCTGGCGCGGCATGTTGAGACGCAGCACCAGGTGGTTGTAGGTCTCGAACAGGTCGCTGGGCTTGTCCAGCAGGTGGTAGCTCCACCAGAAGGTATCGATCTTCTGGAAGAATTTCGATCGGGGGTACATGCTGTATTGGACAAAGAGGGGCACCATGGTGATGCCGGTGCGGGTCACGTAGCCGGTGTCGATGCGGAAATCGCTGCTCAGGTCGAAGAAACCCGCGTCGACGTTCCAGCGCCGGCTGCTGAAATTGTAGCGCAAGCCCAGGGAATGGCCCTGACGGCCCCGCTCGGCATCGCGCTCCCGGCTGAAGGACCTGAAAAGGCTGTATTCAAAATAGCTGGTGTTGTTCAAGCGCCAGCGGCCGTCGATGCCGCCGACGCGGTTGCCGGCGCCGGCAAAGCTGCGATCGGTGAAGAAGCCGCCGACATAACTGTCCTGGTCCAGCTGCCGCTTGTAGCGCAGGATGGAGAAAGCGGCATTGCGTCCGGCCAGCTCGCTGTCACCTGTTTCGGCGGCGACGTCCCCCGGATATTCGTCCAGGGCGAAGATGCCCGACAGCACGTTCCGACTGCCGACCTTGCCGGTCAGCTTGAGCCCCAGCAGCGGGTCGACGATCGAGCGGGTATAGACGATGGCCCCGACGGTGTTGGCCTCCATGGCGGTGGCGAAGTTGAAGTTCTCCATGCCCTCCAGGAAAAAGGGGCGCTTTTCCTGATAATAGATGGATGAGCGCAGGTTGATGTCGATCTGCCCGGCATCGGTCTCAACCTGGCTGAAATCGGGATTGTAGGAGGCGTCCAGCGTCAGGTTGGAGGTGAGGCCCAGCTTGCCGGTGAGGCTGAAATTGCTGTTCCTGCCGGTCGAGCGCATCCGCCCTTCGTCCTGGCTGCTCCCCCGGTCGTAGGTCAGGGCCGGGATGAATTCCACCGGGCGCTCGAACTTGACGTCGTTGAGCTCGATCCTCTGCGCCTGGGACATGAGCCCCCCGCCCTCGGGACGGAGCCCGGGGAAGCTGGTCTGCTCCGACTTGCGGCCGATGAAGCGCGACACCAGCAGCCCCATGGTCATTTTTTTCTTGAACGGATAGCGCAGGCTTTTGAATGGGACCGCCATCTCGGCGCAGTAGCCGGCGCCGTGGATGCAGCCCTTGCTCTCCCAGACCGTGTCGAAGCTGGCGTCGCCGTTGCCGTCGGCGTTGATCATGCCGTCCAGCTGAATGCCCAGCGGGTTGACCTCGAACAGGTAGCCGCCCTGCTGGTCGCCGAAGGTGTCCAGCACCACCCCGATCCAGTCGTCCATGTCGATGCCGTCGCGCTTGGCCACGGAGGCCTTGATCCTGGCCGGCTCGCTGTCGCGGCAGTCGAAGGCGAAATAGATGTGCGTCCGGTCGTAGGCCATCAGGATGACGGTTTTTTCCGATGTCGGCTTGCCGAAGTCGGGCTTGAAGGTGAGGAAGTCGTCGAAACGGGTGGCCTGCTGCCAGACCGGGTCATCGAGCTTGCCGTCGATCACCGGCGGCGTTGCGGTGCGATACACCGGGACCGTGGCGGCCGGGCCGGCCGCGCTGATCTCGCCGGCTGCGGGCAGGAACGCCGCCAGCGCGACCAGTATCCAAACTCCGGCAAGAATGTTCTTCCAAATAGTGCGTTTCATGTTATCCTCCGCCGGGGGATGCGATCCCCTCAGGATAAATCAACGCAGGGCGCAAAAGAAAAGTTGCAATAATTTTCTGCACAGCCTGAATTCCCGTTGTTCAATTGATTGAAGTTTGCGGATTCAGCGAAACCACTGGAAGTTCGATGTTCGATGCTGAAGAGAAATGAATTAACCGCCTAGGCTTCGAGCTTCTGCACTTCTCATCAAGAATGCTCGCTTCCTTACCTTCGAGCATCAATCTTCGAACTTCGAACCTCGAACCTCGAACCTGCCAATTGCCGGCTAGAATCTCCAGAGATAAGACGCCTTGAAGAAGAAGCTGCCCCGGGTGCGCAGGAAATCGTCGTCGGGAGTGTAGTCGCGCTCGTCCTGCCGCCACTTGAGCTTCTCATAGGCCGAGCCGTAACCGACATAGATCACGGTGCCGGGGATGTAGGTGAAGGAGGCCAGCAGGTCGACGTTCAGCTTCCGGTAATAGGTGTTGTACTCGGCGATGGCGCGCAGGAAGAGGTGCTTGTTGAACTGGTAGGTCAGGCGGTCGCGCAGGATGGTATAGTCGAACAGCTTCTCATCGTCCGTTTTGCGGAAGAAGTCGGTGAACTGCACGGCGAGGGAGTTGCTGAGCTTCTCGGTGGGTTGGAACGTCAGGTAGAAGCTGGCGCGGGTGCCCTTGCCCTGGGCGGGAGCGTCGGCATCGTACAGGATCTGGTCGCCGCGGCGGAACGAGGCCTCGAGGTAGAGCTGCTTGAGGATCTGGGTGTAGCCCATCACGCGCCAGGCGTTGATGGTGAAGCGCTGGTCGGCGAAGACCTCGTTGCCCAGGATGGCGTCGAAGCGCAGCTGGCTCTGGCGCGGCATGGAGAAGCGCAGCACGAAGACATTGCCCGTCTCGAACAGGCCGCTGAAGCGATCGCGGGCAAGGTAGCCCCAGTAGAAAGGCTCGACTTTCTGGAAGAACCGCGAGCGCGGGTAGATCTTATGGATGAAGAGCCAGGGCAGGGTGGTCAGGCCGACGCGGCTCACATAGCCGCTATCGCTGCGGAAGTCCCTGCTGATGTCGTTGAAGCCCGCCTCGATGTACCAGGCGCGCGTCACGTAATTATAGCGCACGCCGAGGGCCGAGCCCGCCACGGCTTTTTCGTCGCGCTGGTCGCGGCTGAGCGAGCCGAAGGCGTGGAATTCCAGTATGCTGGCCGGGGTCAGGCGGAAGCGGCCGTCGGCCCCCAGGATGCGGTTGTAGGAACCGGCGAACTCGCGGCCGGTATAGAAGCCGCCCAGGAAGCTGTCCTGGCGCAGCGCGCGCTTGTAGCGGAAGATGGCGAAGGCCGCGTTGCGCCCGGCCCGCTCCTCATCGCCCTCCTCGGCGGCGACCTGGCCGGGGAACTCATCGAGGGCGAAGATCGTCGAGAACATGTCGCGCCGGCCCATCTTGCCGGTCAGCTTGAAGCCCAGCAGCGGGTCGACGATGGTGCGCGTGTGCACCACGGTGTAAAGAGGGTCCTGCTCCATGGGCGCGGCCATGTCGAAGCTCTCCTTGCCCTCGAGAAAGAACGGCCGCTTTTCCGAGTAATACAGCGAGGAGCGCAGGTTGATGTCGATCTGGCCGGCGTCGGCCTCCACCTGGCTGAAATCGGGGTTGTAGGCGGCGTCGAGGGTGAGGTCCGAGGTGACGCCCAGCTTGCCGGTGAGGCTGAAGTCGAACTGGCGGCTGTCGCGCTGCCAGGAACCCTGCCGCTGGGCATGGCTCTGGCTGAAGGTGACCGCGGGCAGCAGCTCGTAGTTGCGCTCGTATTTGACCTCGCGGAGCGTGACCCTCTGGAACTGGGCCAGCATGGAGCCGCGGTCGGGCCGGAACTCGGGAAAGTGGGACTGCTCCGATTTGCGCGAGATCACGCGCGCGGCGCCGAAGCCGATGGTCAGGAGCTTGCGGAATGGGTAGCGCAGGCTCTTGAAGGGGATGGCCATCTCGACGGTGTAGCCGTCGCCGTTCATCCTGGCGGCGCTGTCCCAGACCATGTCGTAGTCGCCGTTGGCATTGCCGTCCTGGTTGAGCATGCCGTCCATCTGGATGCCGCTGGGGTTGACCACGAACATATAGCCGCTCTGCTGGTCATCGAAGGTATCCAGGACCAGGGCCACCCAGTCGTCGCTGTCGCAGCTGTCGCGCCGGCACACCGAGGTTTTGATCCTGCCCGGCTCGCTGTCCAGGCAGCGGAAAGCGGCATAGATGCGCTCCCGGTCGTAAGCCAGGTAGACCTCGGTCTTTTCCGAGGCCGGCTTGCCAAAATCGGGCTTGGCCGTCAGGAAATCGCTCCAGGGTTTGGCCGCCTGCCAGATGGCGTCATCCAGCACGCCATCGATCTTCGGCGCCGCTGCGGCGCGCGTCAACTCGACAGGCTCGGCGGCGGCCAGGCCAACACCCGCCATCAGGACCCCGGTCGCCATCATCGTTGCCCAAATTGCTTTCACGGTACTCCCTCCAATCCGGCGTTCATGCGTAAGAACCATAAACGAAAAAACTCCGCGAAAAGTTGCATGGAAAATCAACGGACCCGGCAGCCATTCTCCGGCCACCAGTGCCGGGAGACCGGGGTATCGTTCGTTTCAGAACAGCCGCTTCTGCGGCGGCGGGAGCTTTTTGCTGAAGTAGCGGAAGGCCTTCTCGGTGGCCAGGCGGCCGCGCGAAGTGATCTGCAGGAACCCCTCCTGGATCAGGTAGGGCTCGTAGATGTCCTCGATGGTGTTCTTCTCTTCCTGCACCGAGGTCGCAAGCGTGGTGATGCCCACCGGGCCGCCGGCGAACTTGTCGATGATGGCCAGCAGGATCTTGCGGTCGACCTCGTCAAACCCGGCATCATCGACCTCCAGGGCCACGAAGGCGCTCTCGGCAGCGGCCAGGTCGACGGCGGTCTTGCCCTGGGCCTGGGCGAAATCACGCAGCCGGCGCAGCAGGCGGTTGGCGATGCGCGGCGTGCCGCGCGAGCGCCCGGCCACGGCGCGGGCGGCGGCGGGCTCAATGCGCAGCCCCAGGATGGCGGCGCTGCGCTGGATGATCTCCAGCAGCTCGTCGGGCTGGTAGAAGTCGAGGTGGCAGGTGATGCCGAAGCGGTTGCGCAGCGGGTTGGTCAGCAGGCCGGCCCGGGTGGTGGCGCCGACCAGGGTGAAGGGCTGGATGTGCAGCGAGACGGTCTTGGCGCCGGGCCCCTGGCCGATGACCACGTCGATCTGGAAATCCTCCATGGCCTTGTAGAGGATCTCCTCCAGGGCGGTGCGCAGGCGGTGGATCTCGTCGATGAACAGGACCTCGTGCTTCTCCATATCGGTGAGGATGGCGATCAGGTCGCCCTTTTTCTCCAGCACAGGCCCCGAGGTGCACTTGATGCCCACGCCCATCTCGGCGGCGACGATGTTGGCCAGTGTGGTCTTGCCCAGCCCGGGCGGGCCGTCCAGCAGGACGTGGTCGAGGGCCTCGCCGCGCTGGCGCGCCCCCTTGATATAGGTTTTTAAATTGGCGACCTTCTGCTTCTGCCCGGTGAACTCCCGCAGCAGCGCCGGGCGCAGGGTCTGCTCCGGGGCCGTGTCGTCGCTGCGCTCGATTGGGTTGGTGACGTTCTCCGGCTTCATGGCTTGACCTTCTTGAGCATGGCCTTGAACAGCCCCTCGAAGTCCTCGCGGCCAGGGTTTTCCTTCAGTACGCGCTGGACAGTCTCGCGGGCGGCCCTGGGGGGATAGCCGAGGTTGACCAGTCCGGAGACCAGATCGGCGCCGAGGCGCGTCGCTGTTGCCGCCTCGGCCGGCTCTGCCTCAAGCTTGCCGGTCAACTCGAGGATGATGCGCTGCGCCGTCTTCCTGCCGATGCCGGGGATGGCGCTGATGCGCGCCACGTCGCCGGCGGCGATGACCGTGCGCCATTCGCCGGGGGCGAGGGCGGAGACGCAGGCCAGAGCGGTCTTGCCGCCGATGCCCGATACCGCCACCAGCTTTTCGAAGAGAGCCTTCTCCTCCTCGCTCAGGAAGCCGTAGATCACGATGTCCTCGTCCTTGACCTTCAGCACCGTATACAGGAGAACATCCTGGCCTTGGCGCAGGCGCTGGAAGCTGGAGACCGGCACAAGCAGCTGCAGGATGACGCCGGAGCCGGTCTCGACAGCAGCGCGCCCGGGGCTGAGCTGGTATACCTTCCCGCGCACGGCGGCGATCATGAACAGCTCACGCCATGGCAGTAGGCCACGGCCAGGGCATCGCTTTCATCGAGACCCAGTTTGCGGCCCTTGATGTTCAGGACCAGGGCGGCCATTTTCGCCACCTGCTCCTTGTCGGCATTACCGTAGCCGGTCAGGGCCTGCTTGACCTGGCGCGGCGCATAGAAGCTCAGCGGCAGGCGCCGCTGCAGCAGTGCGGCCAGGGCCACGCCGCGCACGGTGGACAGCAGGGACATGGAGCGGATGTTCTTGCCGAGGAAGCCCTCCTCCATGGCCGCCTGCTCGACGGGGAAAGCCGCCAGCAGTTCTCCCAGGCGCTCCCAGAGCTCCTGCATGCGGGCGACGAAATCCCGGTCCTTCAGCTGCAGGGTCTGGGAATGGACATAGGAAAAGCGCCGTTTCTCCTTTTCCACGATACCGATGCCGAAGCGCAGCGAACCGGGATCGAGGCCCAGGATCAGCATCATTCCTTATTGAACTTATCGATTTCCTCGTCCGAGATGTCGAAGTTGGCCCAGACGTTCTGGATGTCATCCAGTTCCTCCAGCTTGTCGTACAGCTTGAGCATCTGCTCGGCCTGCTTGCCCTCCAGCTTGATGTAGGTGGAGGGGACCTTGGAGATCTCGGCTGACTCGATCGGCAGCTTCTTGGCCTTCAGGGCCTCGTGCACCTTGTCGAAGTCCTCGGTGGCGGTGGTGATCTCGTACGAATTTCCCTCCTTGACCATGTCCTCGCCGCCGTTCTCGATGACGATCTCCATCAGCTCGTCCTCGCCGATGGCCGACTGCGGGACCAGGATCACGCCCCTGCGCGTGAACATCCAGGAGACGCAGCCCTGCTGGCCCAGGTTGCCGTTGTATTTCTCGAAAACATGGCGCACCTCGGAGACGGTGCGGTTCTTGTTGTCGGTCATGGCGTCGGCCAGGATGGCCACGCCGCCGGGGCCGTAGCCCTCGTAGGTGAATTCCTCGTAGTTGACCCCCTCCAGCTCGCCGGTGCCGCGCTGGATGGCCTTCTTGATGTTGTCGCTGGGCATGTTGGCCGCCCGCGCCCCGTCGATGGCATGGCGCAGCCGCGAATTGGACTCGGGGTCGCCGCCGCCGGAGCGGGCGGCGATGGTCAGCTCGCGGATGAAGCGGGTGAAGATCTTGCCGCGCTTGGCGTCGGTGGCGGCTTTTTTATGCTTGATCGAACTCCATTTTGAATGTCCAGACATGTTATCTCCTTATTTTTATTTTTTTCCCTTCCTGGGCCAGGAACGTTTCCGGGAAACCCTCCCGGGCTTGCGCCAGCATCGCCTCCAGCATGGCGTCAGAATACCTCGGATCGAAATGGAACAGGAACAGGCGGCCGACGCCGCAGGCAATGGCGTTGCGCACGGCCATGGACACGGTGCTGTGCCCGAAGCCCTTCCTGGAACACAGGCCCCCGGCGTAATCCTGCTCCACGTACTGGGAGTCGTGGACCAGCAGGTCGGCGCCGGCGATGAAGGCGCGGATGTCGGCGGCGAAGCTGCCGGGGCTTTCGACGTCGGTGGCGTAGACCAGCCGCCGGCCGGCAAAGCTGACCCGATAGATGAGCACGCCCAGCCGCGGATGCGAATCGTGGCTCACGCTGGCGACCTCGATGCCGTCGTCGAGCAGCACGGCGCCGCCCGCGCCTGCAGCCAGCGGCCGGAAGCTCAGGCGCGCCTTGATGCCCTGCAGGGTGATCGGCGAGTAGGGAGGCAGGAACAGCGCTTCCAGCGCCTGCTGCGAGCGGGTCGCCTCGGCCTCGGGATAATGGATCACGATCTCCGCCCGCGGGTCGAACATGGGGGCGAAGAACGGCAGGCCCATGATGTGGTCGATATGCAGGTGGGTGAGGAAGATGTGGATGGCCTGCCCGGGCTGGGGGCGGTCGTCGAGGATGCGCCCGGCCTGGATGATCCCCGTGCCGGCGTCCAGGATGACATGGCGACCGCCGATCTCCAGCAGCAGCGAGGAGGTGTTGCCGCCGTAGCGCCGGGTCTCCCTGCCCGGCACCGGGTAGCTGCCGCGCACGCCACAGAAGGTGAGGGAAAAGCCTTTTTTCATATCCCGAGGTCTTCCAGGACCTTGTAGGCGCAAAAATCGCCGCACATCGAGCAGGCGCCCGTATGGGTCGTGCGCCGGGCCCTGACGCGCCTGAACTTCTGCGGGTCGAGGCACAGCTTCTCCTGGGCCGCCCAATCGAGGCGGCGGCGGGCCGTGGCCATCTGCCGGTCCCATTCCAGGGCGCCGGGAAGGCCCTTGGCGATGTCGGCGACATGGGCGGCGATGCGGGAGGCCATGATCCCCTCGCGCACATCCTCCTCGTCGGGCAGGCCGAGGTGCTCGGCCGGGGTGACATAGCACAGGAAATCGGCGCCGGCGGCGCCGGCGATGGCGCTGCCGATGGCGGCGGTGATGTGATCGTAGCCGGGGGCCACGTCGCTGACCACCGGGCCCAGGACGTAGAATGGCGCACCGGCGCAGACTTCCTTCTGCAGGCGCATGTTCATCTCGACCTGCTGGATGGGCAGGTGTCCCGGTCCCTCGACCATGACCTGCACCCCGGAGCGGCGCGAGCGCTGCACCAGCTCGCCCAGGGTCAGCAGCTCCTCGAGCTGGGCCCAGTCGCTGCCGTCGGCCAGGGCCCCGGGCCGCAGCCCGTCGCCCAGGGACAGGGTGACGTCGAATTCGCGGGCGATGGCCAACAGATCGTCGAAGTGCTCGAAAAAGGGGTTCTCCCGGTGGTTGTGCAGCATCCAGGCGGTCAGCATCGAGCCGCCGCGCGAAACGATCCCGGCCAGGCGCGGCTTTTTCCTCAGCTTGTCGACGGCCCTCAGGGTCAGGCCGGCATGGATGGTCATGAAGTCGACCCCGTCCTCGGCCTGGCGGCGGACGTAGCCCAGCATGCTCGCGGCGTCGAGGGATACGAAGGGCGTGCCCTGGCGCGGGGCGTCGACCATCATCTCGTAGACCGGCACGTTGCCGAAGGGGATGATCGACTGCGCCAGCAGGGCGCGGCGCACAGCGGTGATGTCGCCGCCGGTGCTCAGGTCCATGACCGCGTCGCAGCCGCAATCCAGGACGGTTTGCATTTTCCGCCGTTCGTCCTCCAGGCTGGAAAAATCGCTCGAGGTGCCGATATTGGCGTTGACCTTGGTCCTCAGCCCCCTGCCGATGCCGATGGGCCGCAGGTCCGCATGGTTGCGGTTGGCCGGGATGACGACCACGCCGGCGGCTACCGCCGTGGCCAGCGCGTCAGCCGTGATATTTTCATTGGCGGCCACCGCCTTGATCTCGGCGGTGATCTTTCCCTCGCGGGCGTTTTCGAGCTGCGTCATCGTTCCTCGGGGTCAATACTATCTTATTTTCAACCGCAAATCAAGAAAAAACGGCGGCCGCAGGCTGAGGCTTTATGCTATAATCCCGGCAAGAATCGTCATGGCAAGCCCCATACTGAAATACGAAGCCTCGGCCGGATCGGGCAAGACCTACCGCCTGGCCCTGGAGTACCTCGCCCGCCTGCTGCTGGCATTCACCGGCCATGAGGGCAAGCCGCAGGATCCGCGGCGGCAGCGGGAGCTGCTGGGGTCGATCCTGGCCATCACCTTCACCGTCAAGGCTGCGCAGGAGATGAAAGAGCGCATCGTGCAGATGCTGAAGCGCTTTGCCCTCAGCACGAAGAAGCGGAAGCCGGACAAGGATGACGCCGAGTTCCTTGACCGGCTGTCCAAGGAGACCGGGCTGGCTCAAGGCAAGATCATCGAGCTTGCCGTTGGCCTGATCGAACTGGTCCTGGCCAGTTATGACGATTTCAACGTGACCACCATCGACTCGCTGATGAGCGCCATGGTCAAGGCCGTCTCACCCGACCTCGACCTGCCCGCCGACTACGAGATCGCCGTGGACGCCAGCGACGAGATGACGTCCCGCGGCCGGGCGATGCTGGCCACGCTGGCCGATGGCGACTGGGAGCGCCTGAAGCGTTTCCTGGAGGAACTCAGGAGCATGGACCCCAGGGTCGCCTGGAAAACCGACGACGCGATCGTCGCCAAGGTCACGGCCCTGTTCCGGCGGACGCTGCAGCAAGAGGGCAGCGCGGCGGTCGCGGACGACCTGCGGCTGAGGATGGCGGCAAGCTGGAGATTTTTTTTGCAACAGCTGCGGCCGCTGTTTCCGATCCTCCAGGAGAAGGAACCCGGCGGAAAAAGGAGAAGATACGTCAGCGGGACCTACCTGAAGGAGCCGCTGTTGGACCATACCGGCATGATCCTGGAAGGCAGCGACGATCTTTCAGGGCTGCGAGCATTCATCCAGAGTACTTTTTTCCGCAAGCAGGACCCGCGGGAACTATTGATCGGGGAAACGCCGGATTTTCAACGGGAACGCTTCGCCGCCGCCTACCGGCCGGCACAGCTGGCCCTGCAGGAAGCGGTCCTCGCCTTCAGCGCCTTCAAGACGCTTCCCTACCACGAATTCCTGGGGAACTTCCGCAGCGAGTGGAACAAAGGCAAGAGGACCCTGTTCGTGGAGGAGTTCAGCCATGCCCTGGCCGGGCTCTTCGACCGCTGGCGCGAGGAAGCGTTCCCTTACCTGTACCTGAAACTGTCGGACCGGTTCAGCAGCTTCCTTTTCGACGAATTCCAGGATACATCGACCCTGCAGTTCAGGGCCCTGGCACCGCTCATCGACGAGGTGTTGTCGCGGAAAGAGAGCGGATCGCTCTTCATCGTCGGCGATCGCAAGCAGGCCATCTACCGCTGGCGCGGCGGCAACAGCGAGCTGATGGAGGAAGGACGGCTCCGGGCGGAAGTCCCGGCCATCGACAACCTGAGCCGGAATGATTTCTCCTCTTCGCTGGGAATGAACTGGCGCAGCCGCGGCAGGATCGTCGACTTCAATAACGATTTCTGGGCCCCGGAGAACATTTCCCGGATCACGGCCGAAAACGATCTCCAGCAGGCCCTGCGGATCAATTTCAGGGGCTCGAAGCAGGAACTCCCCGCAGGCAGGGAAAGGGAGGGCGGCTTCGTGGAGTTGTCGCTGCATGTCGAGGCGGAGAACGACCACGGGGAGGAAGCCGGGGAAAACGACCGCGGCGCCTTGAGCGAATTCCACCTCGACGAGGTCGAGAGCATTATCCACCGGCTCCACGACAAGTACAATTTCAAGTATTCGGATATTGCCGTCCTGGTGCGCAAGAATGACCAGGTCCGCGCCGTGATACGCCGCCTGGGTCGCAAGAAAATCGACTGCATTTCCGATCAATCGCTGATGCTGGGAGCCAACCCCAGGGTAGCGGAGATCATCGCTTTCCTCCGCTTTCTCGACTATCCCCCCGACAACCTGAATTTCTTCTCCTTCATCCGCGGCGAGCTATTCCGGGCCGCGGCTGGAACTCACTTTGGCGCGGAGATGACGGCCTTTTCAGAGGAAATGTTCATCCACTGCCAGGGGCCGTTCTACAAGCTGTTCAAGGAGAGGTTCCCGGGGACATGGAAAGGGCTGATCGAGCCGTTCTTCCAGTCGGTCGGCTTCCTGCCCCCCTACGACCTGTTCTCCGACATGACCCAAGTGTTCAGCATATATGAGAATTTCAAGGACGACACTCCGTTCTTCCTTGCCCTGGGCGACGCCTTGCACTGCGCCGAGCGCGATGGCGGCAGCTCCAGCGCCGGCTTCCTCCGCCAGTGGCGGAAAATGGTCGAGAACGAGGAGACGCCGTCGGTGATCCTCCCCGAGAACACCCCCGGCGTCCATGTCCTGACCATGCACCAGTCCAAGGGGCTCGAGTTCCCTGCCGTGATCGTCCCCATCAATGACAGCGGCGCCAGAGGAGACGACAACCTCCACTGGGACCAGGACGGGCTGTTCTATATCAGTGGCGATATCGCCCAGGCCCATCCCGACCTGAAGGAGAGGTACGAGAGGGAGAACATCCGCAGCAGCGTCGATCTGCTGAACCTCCTCTACGTCGCATTCACGCGGGCCAGGGAGGCGCTGTTCGTCCCGGTGGCGGTCAGCAAGGGCATCCGCGCCCCGGGGACGGCCGCCGACGGATTGGTCAGAAAGATCCTGCGCGCCAGCGACGCCATCGGCCGCCACCCGCTGCTGGATTGGGCTCATGACGGCCCACAGGAACCCTATCGCCGCGGCAAACTGGAAAAGAAGGAACAAGCGCAGCCGCAGCGTACTCCGCCGGCCGCCATCACCTCCAAGAGAATGCTGACCCGCTCCTGGCAATCCAGATACCTGGTCTTTCAGAAGGCCGAAGCGAAAGAACGACGCGATCGCAGCGGCGCGGAGCGCGGCGAACGGTTCCACGAACTCCTCTTTCGCCTCGGCGCAGCGGCCGTTCCCGGGGAGCTGGCTGCCCGGGCGCGCGCCCTTGCCACAGAGGCGGGCTGGCCGGCAGGCGACATCGAAATCGCGGTTGATTTCCTGCGTCGCGATGACGT
Source organism: Acidobacteriota bacterium (assembly GCA_025456205.1). GTDB lineage: Bacteria > Acidobacteriota > Aminicenantia > UBA2199 > UBA2199 > UBA2199. Next base: position 18,660 of record JALOLA010000016.1, read on the forward strand.
TCTCGCGCTCCTCAGCCGCGGCAGTGAAGTCCACCTGGAGAAGGAGATCGTGGAAAACTCGCAAGCCGGGGCGGAATTCCGGCGCCTCGACCGCCTGCAGATCGGCACGGACGAGGTCCTGGTCATCGACTTCAAGACCGGTCCCGAAAAAAGCGAGGGATACAGATCCCAGCTGACGGGGTATCTTGATGCGGTCGCCCCGCTTTTCCCGGGCCGGAAATGCCGCGGCTACCTCCTCTACGTCGATCGCGGTGAGGTTGAGGAAGTCCCATGCTCGAACTGATCGGCCTCCAGGAGGACCTGGTCGGGCGGACCGGGGCGCGCGTGCTGGAACACCGCGAGGGCAACGACCTCTCCGCCACGGCGGTCGTCTTCCCCAGCCGGCGCTTCGGCTTCTTCCTGCGCCAGGAAGTAGCCGCGGCACTGGACGGCAATTTCTTTCCGCCGGCCCTGTTCCCCATCGAGGCCTTTTTCGAATCGCTCTTCAAATTGAACTTTCCCGGCCACAGGATACTGGACGAGCTGGAAGCCTCCCATGCCGTCTACGAAAGCGCCGTTTCCGTGTTCAGGGACGGAATGTACGGGAGTCGCAAGATCGCCGATTTCGCCTCCTTTCACACCTGGGCGCAGAAGATCCTGGCCGCCTTGGAGGAGATCCTGACCGAGGGCGGCCGGATCGACGGAATCGATTTCGCGCAGTACAAGGAATTCGCCGGGCTGGGCGACTATCATCGCTCCTACAAGGAATTCGTCCAGAAGATCCCCGACCTGTTGGCCGATCTCTCCTGCCGCCTGGAAAGCCGCCGGCAGGCCACCCGGGGGATGGCCTCCCGCAAAGTGGCTGACAGGGCGGGTGCAGGCGATCTGGAAGTCCCCGGGGCGCGTCATTGGATCTTCAGCGGCTTCAACGCCATGAACGCCTGCGAAAAAAAATTATTCTCGTTCTTTCTTGAAAAACGCGGGGCGGCCCTCATCCTGCGCACGGACCCGAAGGGGATGGATGACGATCTTTCCCCGTTCCAGCTGCAGGCGGAGACCATCCGCGTCCTGGGGATGCCCCGGCCCTCGGGGCTGATCCGCTCCAGCGCCTGGGACGACCTGGCCGACAAGGTCACCATCCATCCCTGCGACGGCGTGGAGGGCGAGATGGTCCATGCCTTCCGCATCCTGAAGGAGATCTGCCGCGGCCGCGACGAAGCGTCCCTGAGAAGGGTCGCCGTTCTTCTCCCCTCGGCGCCCAGCCTCATCCCCTTCGTCCAGGGGACGGTCTCGCGCTTCGACCAGGATGAACAAGGGGTGCCTTTCAACATCACGCTGGGCTACCCGCTGGAACGGACGCCCATGATGCAGTTAATCGATTCCCTGCTGACGGTCCTGGAGAACACCCGGGACGGCACGATCCCCGCGCTGGATTACCTGCAGCTCATTCGCCATCCCTACGTGAAGATATCGGGCGACGGCGGTGACCTGGAACCCTTGAAAAGAGGGATCCATTTGCTGGAGAACATCATCAACGGCGGCAACCTTACGCGCATAGCCGTCGCCGGACTGGAAACGAGGCTCATGGCCGAGCTGCAGAGACCGGTGCATGGGATCGCCCCGGAACTCGCCGCCGGGATCGCGGCCCAGGTCAGCGGCCTGCACCAGAGGTTCATTCCCCAGGGGCTGGCGGGGATGCATTCTCTCCTCGCCTTCCTGCAGGAGGCACTGGCGAGCGTGGGCAGCGAGAACAACCGCGGCGCCCACATGTTCCTCAATGAATATGCCGCCGCCGCGCTGGACGCCCTGGAGGGGCTGAAGGATTTCGCCTCGTCCCACGGCCCGGTCTTCCATGCCGCCGAGCCCGCAGCCATGGCCGCCATGGTGCGTTCCTATTTCCGCGGCCGCACGATCCGCTTTGAAGGTTCGCCGCTGCAAGGGGTGCAGGTGATGGGCCCCCTCGAGTTCCGCGGCCTTTCGTTCGACGAGATCGTCATCCTCGACGCGTTGGAAGGGGTGCTGCCCGGGACCGTCAAGTACGACCCCATCCTCCCCGCCGACATCCGTGCCATCTTCGGGATCCGCGACCACGGCGACTGGGAAAGGATCTATGCCTTGAACTTTTTTGCCATGCTCGGGGCCTCCCGGCGCGTCCATGTCCTCTATCCCCGCAGAAGCGAGGACGGCAAGGCCTGCGAGCGCAGTCGCTTCATCGAGCGCATCGTCTACGCGGTCGAGAAAAATGAAGGGAAAGCGCCGGCGGCCACCCCCCTGGCCCTGCCCTTTGAGATCTTGCCGCGCGAGCTGCGGACCGTGGAAAAGAACCAGCTCATCCGCGAGCGGCTGGCAAGGATCACCCTGTCCCCGTCCTCACTGGAAGCGTACGTCAAATGCCCGCTCCAATTCTACTTCAGCAGCGTCCTCGACATGAGGGAGCGCGAGGAGGTCGCCAGTGAAACCGAGGGCGGCCTGCTCGGCACCATCGCCCACGAAACGCTGGATGTCCTGTTTGACAAATACCCGAATGCACGGGCAATGGCCGGGACGGGGGCCCGCAGGGAAACGCCGGATGCCGACCTGAAAAATTTCCTGGATGATGCCTTTCGCAAGCATAACTTCGACCCGGAAAAAGGCCTGGAGCGCGTACGCGCCTGGACCCTGCTGCAGCAGCTGCGCCTGTTCATCCGCGAGGACGGGCAGCGGATCGAGCGGAACGGCATCGAGGTCGACCAACGGGAAAAAACATTGTACGCGGACCTCGAGGCCCCATGGCGGGGGCAGCCGATCGGCATCAAGGGCCGGCTCGACCGCCTGGAACGGGAAGGGAACCTGCTGCGGGTCCTCGACTATAAAACGGGTTCGCCCTTCCCGCCCAGGGTCCGCGCGGACGAAGCCCTGGACCTGAAGGATCTTTGCCAACGGGATGAAAGGGGTTATTTCTCCGCCCTGGCGGCTTTCCGTAAAAAATACCCGGGCATGCAGCTCCAGGTCTACCTCATGCTCCTGGCCCGGGAGCAGAACAGGGGTTGGGATGAACTCGATGCCGCTTACGTGTTCCTGCGGGAAAAGAGCGGGAAAATGATCCAAGGCATTTTCATGACCGGCGGCCGCAACTCCAGACCGTTCACCGCTGACGAGAAAATGGCGGTCATGGAGGCATTCGTCATCGACCTGGGTGAGATCGTCCGCGATATCCATTCCCGGGAATATTTCCTGCCCAACCCCGGCGATGAGCGCCATTGCTCATTCTGCCCCTTCCGTCTCCCCTGCGGCAACCTCTGATCCCCATGCTCCGCCGCTCATCCGCACCCTCGGCGTCGCCCCGAACCGCCTGTCGGTCCACCTGGGCATGATGATCGGCCCGGTCCCGGAGAGAAGTGACCGGGCGCCACGAGCGGCGCCCGGCCGTTATTTCATTTCAGGAGAATTTCTTCGAAGAAATCCAGCGCCCGGGGGTCGCCGGACTGGCCCAGCCAGAAGATCGCCTCCTTGCGCAGGCGCGGGTGGGGATTCTGCCGGGCGATGCGCAGCAGCATGGGCGTGCCCGTCGCTGGCGGCAACTGGCTGAGGGCGAAGACCGCGGCCTTCTTGATCTCCAGAGCTTCTGGGGCGGCGAGCACCTCGGCCAGGGCCGCGACCGCCGCGGCCGAGGCTTTCTGGCCCAGCCAGAAAATGGCGCCCTTGCGCACCTCCATGTCCGGGTCACGCCGGGCCAGGCCGATCAGGTCCGCGACCGCGGCTTCGCCATTGAAAAGGTAGAGGACGAACGCGAGTTTCTCGCGCAGTTTTTTCCCCGCTGAGGCCGGCAGCGTGCGGAGAAAATCAAGCCCATGCTCCTCGTTGGTGGAGCCGAGCCAGGCCAGGCGCTCTCCTCCAAGGGCATAGGTCCGGTCGGAAGCAAGGACATCCATGTCCAGTACCTGGCAGCTGCCGTCCCGGATCTGGTGCAAAAAGAGCAGCACGCCCCAGGAAACAGGATCTTTTTCTTCTCCGGACTGGCCGGAAATGGTCAGCCCATCTCTGCCGTGCTCCTGCATGGAGATGCGGTTGTCGCGGACCCGCAGCGCAACGGTTTCGCTTAACCCGCCGGCGGAGCGCCGGCCGCACGAGCGGATGGACTCGCAGGCCGGAAAGGCCCAGGCCGTGAAAAAGACGCTGCCCGGCTTCTCGCCCTGCCAGCGGCGGCAGGCGGCGGCGGCACGCTCCGGCAGGGAGCCACCGTCCGCTTCCAGCGACGCCACCTGGCCTTTGAACATCCCGGCCGTGGGGCTGGCCGTTGCCGCGGCCAGCAGGACCGGCAGCATCCCGATCAAAAGGAACAGGAGCGAACGGCGCTTCATCGGGCCCTCCGCTAGTCCTGGTCGATCAGCTGCTGCAGGAACTGCGCCGCTTCTTCGCTGTCGGACTGGCCGATCCAGAAGATGGCTTTTTTCCTGAGCTCCGGGTTCTTTTCACCGCGGGCTACGGCCAGCAGGTATTTCAAGGCCGCCGGGCTGTCGTTCTGGCTCAGGCTGAAAAGGATCTTTTCCTTGACGGCCAGGCTGGCGTTGCCTTCATACAGAGCCTTGAGCATGCCGGCATTGGCTTCGCCCCCTTTCTGGCCGATCCAGAACACCGCCTCCTCTTTCAGGCTGTCCGGGGAATTCCCGGTCGCGATCTCCTTGAGAAAAGCCGTGCCCTGGTCGCTTTCCAGCTGCCCCAGGGAAAAGATGATCTTTTTTTTCAAGCCGTTGTCAGCATTGGCCCTGTACATTTCCATCAAGGCCGCGGGCGCCTTTTCATCCTCGCTTTGCCCGATCCAGAACAGCGCTTTTTCCCGCAATTCCAGGTCAGGGTCGCCCTTGGCGATCTCCAGCAGCTTGCGGAAACTCGCCTCACCCTCGCTCTGCGAGAACGCGAACAGGATCTTCTCCTTGAGCTTGCGGTCCAGACTGGCCGCGTACAGCTCGAGCAGCACGCCCAGGCCCTCGCCGCTCTGGCCCAGCCAGAACACGGCCTGCTCGCGGACATAGGGGTCCGCATCCTTGCGGGCGATCTCGCCGAGCAGGGGCGCGACCGAGGGGTCGTCATGCTGGCTGATGACGAACAACGCCTTGGCGCGGATGTTCTTGTCCTTGTTCTCCCTGATGATGCGCTTCAAGATCGGCAGGGCTTTTTCCGCATCCATTTGCAGCAGGGCATCCAGTGCCACCAGCTTTACGTTGATGTCTGAGCCGTTCTCGGCCTCAGCGCCGCTGGTGACATACTTTTTATACTTGGCCTTTCCCGCCTTGACCAGTTTCTCGGCCAACTCGATGCGCAGCATGCGGGCATCGGTCGCCCAACTGCTGTTCTCAAAGCGCTCCAACAGGGTTTCGATCCTGGCCACAGCCTGCTCGCGGGCAGCGGCCTGCCTGGCGAAATCACCGGTCGCCGCGGCCGCCTGGTTCAAGCTATAGGCCAGCCAGTAAAGGGCCTCTGCAGCCCGGGGATCCCGCGACTGTTCTTCAACGAACTTGCCCCAATGCGTGACCGCGGCCTGCCATTGCTTGTCGTGGACCGCGTTCTTGCCCGAAAGGAAAAGGTCATCCGCCGGGTCGCTCCCGGCGCCGCCGGCAGCCGGCAGGCCGGCCGCGAAGGCCAGCAGCATCAACAACGCCCAAACGGTTTTTTTCAAGCTTTTCATCATGCACCTCCTTATATTTGCGTGAGCTTGCGATTGTCGGGATTGAAAACTCTCAGCTTCATGGGCAGGCCCTTTTCCTGGATCAGCGCGCCCAGCCGGCGAACGCTTTCCGGGCGTGAGCGGTCCAGGTGGACCATTTCCAGCAGCACCAGCTCGATGTCGCCGAGCAGGAGCTGCAGGCCGCGCTCCCTTGAGCCTTCGGCGCGCATTTTCAGCAGGTAAAGGTCGTTCAACAGCCGGCGCACCCGCTGCACGTCCTCCGGGGCTGCGGCTCCGGGGTCCTGGGCATTGGCATACTCGGCCATGACCGGCTGCAGCAGGGAGAAATAGTCCCGGGCGGTGAAGGCGAAGGCCGGATCGCCCGTGCCGGCCGGGGAATCCCCGGGCGGGAAAAGTTGCAAACGCGCGAAGGCGATGCCCAGGATGAAGAAGGCCAGGAAGCCGGCCGCGGCCAGGGCCCAGCGGGGGAAGAGGTCCCACGCGGCCCGGCGCCGGGGCCGGGGAGCGACCGCGGCGGCGATCCGGCGCCAGGAGCGGTCCCAATCGGGGACCGGGACGTCCCCTGCCCCCTCGGCGAGCAGAGCGCCGGTCTTGGCCAGTGCGGCGAACTCTTCGGCGCAGGCCGGGCAGGAGCGGAGATGCCCGGCGAACTCCGCGTTCTTGACTGGCGCCAGCATGCCGTCCTGGCACGAAAAGATCAGGTCCCTGAATTCCTTGCATTTCATGTTTTCATCCTCCGCATCGCGCGTCCATCTTGACGCGCAGTTGGGCCATGGCGAGAAAGAGCTGTTTCTTGACGCTGCCCTGGCTGCAGCCCAGCAGTTCGGCGATCTCGTCGATCTTCAACTGCTGGAAGTGCCGGAGCTGGACGATCATGCGCTTGCGGGCGGTAAGCCCGTCCAAAAGCCGCCGCACCTGGAAGGCAACCTCATGCCGCTGGTACTCCCTTTCCGGCGAAGGGGCGGCGCGGGTCTCGTCAACCGCAAGGAAATCGCGCTGCCAGTCCCCGTCGACGTCCTCATGGCGCCGCCGGCGGAAATGGTCCATGGCGCAGTTGACGGCGATGCGGTAGATCCAGGTGGAAAAAAAACCGTCATCGTCAAGCGCACGGTTCTTCAGGGAGCGGAAGGCCTTGATGAACGTATCCTGCAGGATGTCTTCCGCGTCCGGGATGTTGCGCACGTAGCGGTAGGCCAGGCTGAAGATCCGGCTGCGGTGCCGCTCGTACAGCTCATGCATGGCCCGGGGGTCCCCTTCCCTGGCCAGGGCGACCCAGTTCTCTTCTTGAATGTTCATCTGCCGCATACCCCTTTGACGGACATTATAGCTTTTTGGTTGGCGGCAGGCGGGAAATTAACGCAATAAGATTTTTTTTTTGAAAAGGGGAGGATGGGGTAAAAAAAAGGGACGGACCGTTTCCGGTCCGTCCCCTGGTTATCGAACTATTTTCTAGTTCTTGGCTTTACAGCTGGCAGCTTGCGCTTACCAGCGGTTGCCGCCGCCGAAGCGGTCGCGGTCACGGTTGCCGCCGCCTTCGGTTTTGGGCTTGGCCTCGTTGACCTTCATGGGGCGGCCTTTCAGCTCTTTGCCATTGAGGGCATTGATGGCCTTCAGGGCCTCTTCCTTTTCCGGCATTTCGACGAAGCCGAAGCCTCTCGGCTTGTTCGTGAACTTGTCCTTGATGATGGTCGCTGAAGCCACCTGGCCAAATTCCTCAAAAGACTTGCGCAGATCCTCTTCTTGGATCTCCCAGGGTAAGTTGCCTACGTAAATGTTCATTCAATCCTCCGATTTGAGTTTTTGATTTGTGAACATTCAGCTAAAAAATTCCTTCGGTTGTCCAAACCCTGTGAACATGGCAATCCTACTTCAGCGATGACGTGGGGATTTGTCCAGCTCTTGCGGGGATCTTCAGGCAAACCAGCGAATTTTCTAATTCTTGAACCATTCACCAACTCAATCAAGCGCATTATATACCAGCTCGGGGTGAAATGCAATAGAAAAAAATATTTTCTATGCCGGCCTCCCGGAGGGACCTTCAGGGGATGCGGAACACGCCGTGCATCTGCAGGCCCAGGCGCACGTCGGGGATGCCGGCGGCGGCGCAGTCCCGGAAAAAGCCGAAGGTGCGGCGGAAGCGGCGGCGGTCGTGGCGCTCGGGCTGCAGGATGATCGGCGCCGCGCTGCGGCCGCGCATGCGCTTCACCTGCGCCAGGTCCAGGGCCGGGGTGACCAGCAGCTTGATCTCGCTGGCCCGGGCCCACAGCCGCGGGTGGACGCGGTAGGCGGCCGCGTCCTTGGGCGAGACCGTCCACCAGTGGATGGCCAGGTCCTGGAAATGGAGGCCGTTGGTCTCCACGGCGATGACGTGGCGCCCGCCACAGGCGCGCAGCAGCCCGCCCAGGTCCTGCTCCAGCGGCTCGCCGCCGGTGAGCACCAGGCGGGCCTGCGGATAGGCGGCCTTCAGTTCGTCGACGGCCGCCGCGACCGCTGCCGGCGCCATTCGCCGTCCCCGCGCCCAGGCGCCGCGGGTGTCGCAGTAGGGGCAGCGCAGCGAGCAGCCGGCCAGGCGGACGAAGATGGCGGAATCGCCGCTGTGCAGCCCCTCGCCCTGGGCCGACCAGAAGATCTCATTGATCTTCAGCATACGCGGCCCCGGCGTCCTCCGACTCCCAGACGATCACGCGCACGACGGGGTATTTCTCCTTGATCTGGCGGTAGAAATGCCGGGCCAGGTTCTCGGCCGAGGGCGAGAAGCCGTAGGCCTCGTTGAGCACCCGGTGGTCAGGGACCAGGTCGCGCAGGAATTCCTTGATGGGGCCGAAGTCGATGGAGATGCCCGACTTGTCGAGCTCCAGGGTCCGCAGGTGGACCTCCAGCTCGAAGGTATGCCCGTGCATCTTCTCGCATTTGCCCTTGTAATTCTCCAGGAAATGGGCCGCGGAGAATTTCTGCCGGACGCGCAGTTCCCAGCTCATGCGTTTCCCTCCTTGCGCAGGCGCTCGACCAGCGGGTCGCCCCGTCCCAGCTCGGCGAAAGCGCGGGCCCGGATGTCGCAGGACGGGCAGCGGCCGCAGGGGACCTCGCTGCCGCGGTAGCAGGAGACCGAGTGCGCATAGTCGGCGCCCAGTTCGAAACCCAGGGCGATGATCTCCTTCTTGTTCAGGCGCAGCAGCGGCGCGTGCACCTTGAAGCGGGGGCCGCCGCGGCTGGCCGCCGTCCCCTCGTTGATGGCCGCGGCCATCTTGCGGCGGAAGTGCTCGCTGGTATCCGGATAATCGGGCGTGTCGATGGAGTTGAAGCCGGTGACCAGGTGGCGGCTGCCATGCGACTCGGCGACAGCAGCGGCCAGGGCCAGGAAGATGCCGTTGCGGAACGGGACATAGGTTGCCGGCAGTCCGGGCCGGCTCCGGGCCTCGGCGAGCGAGGCGGGGATGGAGCGGCCGTCGGCCAGCAGCGCCGAGCGCAGCAGCCCGCGCAGGGGCAGCGGCACGACATCGCACTCGACCCCCAGGCCGGCGGCGGCCTTCTTGGCCAGCGTCACCTCGACGCGATGCTGCTGGCCGTAGTCGAAGACCAGCGCCCGCACTGGGTCGAACTTGTTCCGCGCCCAATACAGGGCCGTGGTGGAATCGATGCCGCCGGAAAACAGGACGATGGCTCCCTTGTTCATGGGGCTATTCTACCGCAATTCCGGGTCGCTGCCAAACCGGGGAAATCATCGCGGGACCGGTCGGAGTGGGCAGAGGTGCGGCGCTTACTCCGCTGCCCGGGACAGCGGCAGGAAACTGCGGGCAAAGATGAGCGTTCCAAGGAGGGAGAGCGCACCGCCGATGGTGATGGTCCACCTCACGCCCAAGGCGCTGGCCAGGATGCCGACCAGGAAGCTGCCGATGGGCGTTGCGCCCATGAAGGCCATGGTATAGATGCTCATCACCCGCGCCCGCTTGTCGTCGCTGATCAGATGCTGCACGGTGGTGTTGGCCGAGGCCATCTGTACCATCATGCCCAGCCCGCCGCAGAACATCAGCAGCATGGCCAGCCAGAATCCCCGGGCCTGGGCCAGGCAGACCAGGGCGGCGCTGAAGAGCAGAGAGCCCGACACCATGATGGCGCCCAGTCCCTGCCGGCTTTGGCGCCCGGCCAGGGCCAGCGCCCCCAGCAGCGCTCCGCAGCCGGCCGCGCCCATCAGGAAGCCCAGGTCATGCGGGCCGCCGTTCAGGACCCGGCGCACGAATACCGGCATCAGGGTCACGTAGGAAACGCCGACCAGGCTGATCCAGGCGATGAGGGCGATGATCAGGCGGACGGGCCGCAGGCCGAAGGTGTAGGTGAACCCTTCGCGCAGCTGGGGCCAGAACGCCGTAATTTTCCTGCGGGCGGCCCGGGCCGGGAATCTCATGGCCAGCAGGGCGAAGATCACCGCCAGGTAACTGATGCCGTTGATCAGGAAGCAGATCCCCTCGCCGGCCAGGGCGACCAGGATGCCGGCCAACGGCGGTCCCACCAGCCGGGCGCCGTTGAACATGGCCGAGTTGAGGGCGATGGCGTTGCCCAGGTCCTCTTTATTTTCCACCACCTGCACGATGAAGGAATGGCGGGCCGGGGCGTCAAGGGCGTTGGCCACGCCCAGGAAGAAGGCCAGCGGCAGCAGGTGCCAGGCGGCGATGGCGCCGCTGAACATCAGCGCGGCCAGGACCAGCGCCTGGGCCATGGCCAGGGCCTGGGCCATGAGCATGATGCGCATGCGGTCCCAGTGGTCGGCCAGCACGCCGGCCAGCGGCGCCATGAAAATGACCGGCACCTGGGCCGTGAAGGCCACCAGCCCCAGATGGAACGCCGACCCGGTCAGGCGGTAGACCAGCCAGCCCATGGCCACCTGCTGCATCCAGGAACCGGTCAGCGAGATGCCCTGGCCGCCGAAGTAGAGGCGGTAGTTGCGATAGCGGAAGGCGCGCAGGGCGTTCTTCAGGCTGGCGAAGCGCCGCGGCGTCGGCGGGGCAGCGCTCATGGCTCAGACCGCCCGCAGGTGCTCGAGCAGGATGCGCAGGCCGATGGCGATCAGGATCAGCCCGCCCAGCAACTCGGCCCTGCCCGCCAGCCACGAGCCGAAGCGCTGGCCGGCATAGACCGCTGCCAGCGAGAGGACGAAGGTCACCGCGCCGATGATCAGCACCGGCACGACGATGCCGACGGCCAGGACGGAGAAGCTGAGGCCGACGGCCAGCGCATCGATGCTGGTGGCCACGGCCAGCCCGAGCATGACCGCCAGCGTCATGCCGTTGCCGCGCACGCGGCATTCGCCCCGGCGCGGCGCTTCGCGGATCATCTTGATGCCGATGAAAGCCAGCAGGATGAAGGCCAGCCAGTGGTCAAAGCTCGAGATCACGCCTTTGAAGCCCAGGCCGGCCAGCCAGCCGGCGACCGGCATGAGCCCCTGGAACACTCCGAAAAGAGAGGCCAGGAGCAGGGCCTGGCGACCGTTCACCTTGCCCTGGCCGGCGGAGCAGCCGCTGCCCAGGGCCACGGCGACGGCGTCCATGGACAGGCCCAGGGCGATGAGCAATATGGTCGGCAGATCCATGATGTGCGCGCCTCAGCGATCGCCAAGAAGTCATCTAAAAGGATGAATCTACTGTAGCAAAGGCCCGAACGGCTGTCAATCGGGCTGGAACTTCACGCCGGGAGCACCAGGCTCTAGCGGGGGAGCACTTCCACGAGGAATCGCCGCGACAGGGAGCGGTAGGATGCCCGCACCATGATGCGGCCGGCGAAGCGGACCAGGTAGGCCTCGTAGTTGAAATTCCCGAACATGAAATCATAGTTCATCTGCGTCTGCAGCTGCCAGTTCTTGACCAGCATGACGGAGCAATCCAGGTAGCCGTTGGTGAGCTCGCCGCGCTTGCTGTCGTAGGAGACCGACACCCAGCCCTGCAGGCGCTCGGGGCCGTCCTTCAGCCGCAGCACCGCCGACCAGTCCTGGGAGGTGCTGCCCTGGATGAGCCAGGCCTCGGTCTGGCGCCGCGTGTTGTAGTTGTAGAGGATGTCGAGATCGGCGAAGCCGGCCAGGCTTTGGCTGCATTTGAGGATGCCGCCCAGCGACGTGAAGCGCTCCGCCCGCTCCGGGGCCAGCAGCTGTTCGGCGGCCAGGGAGAACGTCAGGGCCGGCCCCCGTCCCAGCCGGATTGTCTCGCTTTGCAGGTCGACGGCCAGATTGGCCCGTGCCTGGTCATCGCGCCGGTCGCCGTGCGCCAGCTGGTTGACCATGAAGCTGGACGCGACGTTCATCTTGAGCAGCCCGTGGTAGAGGCGGAAGGGGGTGGCATTCAGCGTGAAGCGCGGCGTGCCCTGGCTGCGGTCCTGGAGCAGGTCCCGGTGGAACGAATAGTCGGCGACCATCTGGAACAGGCGGTGGGTGTAGGCGAGCGAAACGTTCGAGCTGTTTTGGCGGTTGTAGACTCCCTCGGCGAAAATCAGGCGCGCCCGGGAATGCGTCAGGGACAAACGGACGTTCTTCAGGGCCTGGTTCTGCAGCGAAAACACGGCCCGATATTGCTTTTCCTTCTCATAGCCCAGGTCCAGGGCGACATCGCCCAGAGCCTTGTCCTGCAGATGGGAGCGCATGCTCAGCCATAATTCCTGGCGGGCGGCCGAGGTGCGGCTGTACTCGGCCGCCCATTCGCCGCTCCAGTGCGGCGTCCACTTCGTGCGCAGGGTGAGGCGGGCGCGGGCCATGTTGCCGGTGACGTAGTCGGCGTTCAGGTGCAGCCCGGTTCTGCGGCTCAGGTCGAGCGAGCTGGCCGAGTTGAAAAAGAGCTTTCCCCGCGGCGGGGTTTCGGAGGTATTAAAAAGGTCGTACCTGAAATTCAGGGAGTTCTCGGTCCTGGCCGCCCCCGCCTTTAGCGGCTTCTCGTAGGTCAGGTGGCTGTTGACCGCCACTCCCTGCGAGGGGTAGAACCAGAGCTTGTCGATCCCCGCCCCCTGGACTTCCGCTTCCCCGGCACCCTGGTCGAGCTTGAACTTCTTGAACGAGAGTGACTGGACGCCCTCGATGAACACGGTCGTGTCATAGCCGTAGACCCGGTAGCTGGTGGTGACGGTGATGCGCTGGCTCAGGAAGTAGACCAGCGAGCGCTTCAACGCTTCGTGATCGCGCACCGCGAGCCGCCGTCCTGCCGCGGCCCCGGTGGCCGCCGCTGTTGACGGGGCGGCCTTTCCTTCCCCTGCCGGCTGCGCCACCGGCAGGGTCCAGGAACGGATATTGTCCTTGAACGTGGTGAGCTTGAGGTCCAGGCTCTCCAGGTCGATCTCCAGCAGGTCGGCGCTGAACTGTTTCCGGCCCGCCTCCACCTGGCACTCCCGGCTGGCCCGGGCGACCCGGCCGGCGACGTCGATCTCCACCACCCCGGCGCGGATGGTCCACTCCCTGCTCCTGATCTGGAGACGGCCCTGGCCGTAAATATAGTTGAAGTCGTAACTGTAGATGAGGTAATCGCCCTTGATCTCCAGCCGTTCCCTGGCCGGCAGGCACAGCGCCCAGGCGGCCGTCGCCAGCAACAGCAGGACGCGCCTCATGGGAAGCGCAGCTTGTAGATCTTCCCGGCCCGGTCGCCGCACCAGATGATCCCCGCGGCGAAGGCCAGGCCGGAGACCAGGCGCGAAGGCGCCTGGTACTGTTTCTCCAGGGCGCCGCCGGGATCCAGGCGGAAGAACTTCATCTGCGTGGCGTCGCTGACCCAAAGGCTGGTGCCGTCGAAGCAGACGCCGTCGACGCCGTAGCCCGGCTGGGGGATTGAGCGCTCGATGGTGCCGTTCAGGGGATCGACGACCAGGATGGCGTTGCTGAGGCGGTCGGCCACATACAGGCGCCCGGCGGCGTAATCGATGGCGCCGAAGCTGCCGCGCAGCAGGTTGAGCACGCGGACCTGGGCGCCATTGACGATGTTCACCAACACCAGCTGTGAGGAATTCGCGACGCTCAGCCAGAGGTCCACCCCGTCATAGGCGATGCCGGCGACCGGCAGCGCGACCTCGAGCTCGCGGACCATCGCGCCATTGTTCAGGTTCAGCGCCACCAGCCGCTCGCGCCCGTCGGCCGCCCACAGGACATCGCCACTGAAGGTCAGGTCGAGGGGGGCGATGCCGCCGGCCTGCAGGGTGGAGAGGAGCTCGTAGGCGCGTTCCTCGGCATCGGGGTCAAAGGGGTTGTCGAACAGCCGGTCGTTGCAGGCGGCCAGCCAGAGGAAACTAAAAACGGCAAGTAATGCCGGCGCCGTACGCTTGGGTTTCATGGTGGTAGAAGGGGTGGAAGGCCAGCGATCGCCGGCCTCCGTACTTTTTTTTGGCGAAGACGAGCATGTCGGCCATGTTCAGCACCCAGACGCCCGCGGCTCCCAGGATGGCGGTGTTGCGTCGCCGGTCGCAGCGCTCGGTCGCGCCGCGCCAGCGGGCGGCATCGTCAGCGGAGGCGGCGTCGCGGTAGCTCCGGTAGGCGTCGTTGCCCCGGCCGATCTCTACGACGACCAGCGCCAGGCAGGCGATCTCGGCAGCGGCGAACAGGGCGGCCTTGGCGTACTGCTTCTCGTAGAGCTGCCCCAGGCCGGGGAAGAGCAGCGAGCGCTCCAGCGCCTTGCGCAGGCGGATGTCCTCGGAGGGCGTCTCCGCACCGCGCAAGCGCCCGGGCACAGCCAGGGACACGGCCAGCAGCAGCAACAACAGCGGCCTAGGCAATCTTGCCCTCGCAGAGGTTCTCGTTGACCACGCTCTCGACGCGCACCAGCAGCTTTCTTTTCTTGTAGCCGCGCACGGGCGGCACGCGCACCGAGAGGAAGTTGCGCGTGACCACCAGGGCATAGTTGGGGTTCTCCTCGATGAGGATGCCGGAAAAGGTCTTGCCGCGGCAGTGGTCGCGATAGGCCAGCTTCATGCGGCTGCCCAGTTCCTTGAGCTCGGCGGCGCGGGCGCGCACGACCTGGGGGGGCAGGGTCTCGAGGGCGGCGGCCTTGGTGCCCGGCCGCGGCGAGAAAGGAAACACGTGCAGGTAGTTCAGCGGCGCCTCCTGCAGGAAGGCCACGGTCTCGCGGAATTCCTTTTCGCTCTCGCCGGGGAAGCCGACGATGAAGTCGGCGCCCAGATTGGCCTCGGGGAAATACTCGCGGAAATGGGCGAGGATCTTCAGGTACTCGGCGCCCTTGCTGCCGCGATTCATGCGGCGGATGACGGCGTCGCTGCCGCTCTGGAAGGAAAAATGAAAGCTGTCTGCGACCTTGGGCATGGCGCTCAGTTCCTTGATGAAATGGTAGCGGATGAAGCGCGGGTCCAGAGAGCTCAGGCGGATGATCTCCAGACCGCGCACGTGCTGCATCTCCCCGACCAGCTCCAGCAGGGTCTGGCGCGGGAACAGGTCGTAGCCGTAGGAGGAGAGGTTGATGCCGGTCAGCACCGTTTCGCGGTAGCCCAGGCCGGCATAGCGCCGCACCTTG
Source organism: Acidobacteriota bacterium (assembly GCA_025456205.1). Taxonomy (GTDB): domain Bacteria; phylum Acidobacteriota; class Aminicenantia; order UBA2199; family UBA2199; genus UBA2199. The sequence continues at coordinate 33,786 of JALOLA010000016.1, forward strand.
GCCAGGACCTCCTTTTTCTCCAGGCTGCGCGCCTTGCCGCGCAGCGAGGGGACGATGCAGTACGAGCAGCGGAAGTTGCAGCCGTCCTGCACCTTGAGGAAGACCCGCGAGCGGAAGGCCGAGTGGTAGATAAGGCGGTTGTCGGCAGGGAACAGCTCGCAGATCGTCTCCACCAGGCGCTGCTTCTCGCGGTTGTCAAAAAAAAAATAGTCGCGGTACTTCTGCTCCATGCCGGCCCGCTCGCGGCTGACGGCGCAGCCGGCAATGAGCCACTTGACGCCGGTGTGGCGATAGGTGCGGCCGATGAAGCGCAGCACGTCCTTTTCGGCCTTTTCGGTGACGCTGCAGGTGTTGAGGATGCCGAACGTGGCCTCGGCGGCGCTGGTGGTCAGCTCGTAGCCGCGCTTTTCCAGCTCGATGATCCACTCCTGGACCTCGGCCTGGTTGCTGCGGCAGCCGAAGCACTCGATGACGAATTTCATCCCTGCGCCAGCTTTTCCTTGAGCTGCCGGCCCTTGGCCAGGACCTTCTCGCGCTGCTCGGCGCGGTAGGCCTGCAGCTTTTTCTTCAGCCCCGGGTCGCTGCCGGCCAGAAGCTCGGCGGCGAACAGCGCCGCGTTTACGGCACCGGACTCGCCGATGCCGAAGACGGCGACCGGAACGCCGGCGGGCATCTGCACCATGGCCAGCAGGGAGTCGAGGCCGGAGAGGGGCGAGGCCATGGGCACGCCCAGGACCGGCAGCAGCGTGTGGCCCGCCACGACCCCGGGCAGATGGGCGGCGCCGCCGGCGGCGGCGATGATCACGCCCACGCCGCTTTTCTCGAAGGCGCGCACCAGCTCCAGGGTGCGCTCGGGGGTGCGATGCGCCGAGCTTACCTCGACCTGCACCTCGACCTGCAGCCGGCGCAGCAGGGCGATTCCCTTTTCCAGCGCCGGGAAATCCGAGTCCGAGCCCATAAGAAAGGCAACGCCGGGGGTCATTTGTGGCTCCAGCCGATATCGCGGCGAAAGGTCATGCCGTCGAAGGCGATGAACGAGATGCCGTCATAGATCTTGGCCATGGCGTCCTTCAGGGTCGGGCCGCAGCCGCAGATGTTCAGCACGCGGCCGCCGGCGCTGACCAGCCCCTCGCGCTCCATGGCCGTCCCGGCATGGAAGGCTTCCACGCCCAGCGACTTGGCCCGCTCCAGGCCCTGGATCCTGTGCCCGGACGCGTATTTCTGCGGGTAGCCCCTGGATGCCAGGACGACGCAGCCGGCGACGTTCTCGTCCCAATCGGCGGCGACATCAAAGAGGTTCTCGTCGGCCGCGCCCTCCAGGATATCGACCAGATCGCTCTTCAGGCGCATCAGCACCACCTGGGTCTCCGGGTCGCCGAAGCGGGCGTTGAACTCCAGCACGCGCGGGCCGTCGCGGGTGATCATCAGCCCGACATAGAGCAGGCCCTTGTATTCCTTGTTCTCGAACTTCAAGCCGGCGACCGTCGGCTGGACGATGGTCTTCATAATCTGGTTGAAGAGGTCCTTGCTGACCATCGGCGCCGGGGAAATGGCGCCCATGCCGCCGGTGTTGGGCCCCTTGTCGCCGTCCAGCGCCTTCTTGTAG
>JALOLA010000110.1 GCA_025456205.1 Acidobacteriota bacterium
ACGGTCATCGACGGCGTCTACATCGCCGGCAGTTGCCAGGCTCCGAAGAACGCCGGCGAGAGCGTGGTCTCCTCGCTGTCGGCGGTGGCCAAGGCGGCGGCGCTGCTGATCAAGGGCTACGTCGACCTGCAGCCGTTCGTGGCCTTTGTCCGCCCCGAGGTCTGCACCTGGTGCGGCAAGTGCCAGCCCGCCTGCCCCTACGGCGCCATCGAAAAAGTGACCTACGGCGACAAGGAGGTGGCGCAGGTGGTCGACGCGCTGTGCAAGGGCTGCGGCGCCTGTTTGCCGCCCTGCCCGCTGGACGCCACCCAGCTGAAGGGCTACACCGACGAGCAGATCGAGGCCATGATCGACGTCCTGGCCCGGGAGGCCAGCCGTGAAAGATAATAGTTGCCAGCGCTTCCCCGAGAGCGTCGCCATCAGCGGCCGCAGGCGCGAGACCGCCCGCCAGGAATTCGCCGTGCGCGCCCGGGTCCTCGACCTGCTGCGCGAGCGCGGGCCGCTGACCGTGCCCGAGGTGGCCCAGGCGCTGGGCATCCCGGCGCCGGACGCCCTCTGGTGGCTGATGGGCTTCGTGCGCTACAACCAGGTCAAGGCCGCGGAGAAGGCCGACGACGAAGGCTATTACCGCTATGCCCTCATCGAGGTGAAGTGAACATGGAAATGGTCAACGACAACGTCCTGGCCGAGATCAAGAAGCTGGGCGCCTTCGACCTCGAGGCCTGCTACAGCTGCGGCACCTGCTCGGCCATCTGCCCGCTTTCCCAGGACGCCGCCTCCTTTCCGCGGCGCATGATCCGCTACGCCATGCTGGGCCTGGAAAAGAGGATCCTGGCCGCCCCCGAGCCCTGGCTGTGCTACTACTGCGGCGAGTGCAGCGAGACGTGCCCGCGCCAGGCCGAGCCCGCCGCCCTGATGATGGCCCTGCGCCGCTTCGCCACCAGGAAATACTCCCTGGGACGGATGGCCGACGCCATCTATTCGTCGCTGGCCTCCGTCTTCACCTGGCTCCTGCTCAGCGCCGTGGCGCTGGTCCTGGTCCTGCTGGCGATCGACCCGGGGATGAACCGCCGCGAGTTCGACTTCCAGTCGTTCATCCCCCTCGATCCCATCCACTGGGCCGGGCTGGTGCTGGTGGGGTTCATCGTCCTGGTCGCCGCCATCCAGGTATGGATCCTCTACCGCAACCTGCGCAGTGGACCTGGTGTTGTCGCCCTCAAGGCCGGGCAGGCCGCGATCTCGGCCTGGAAGGCCCTGGGCGAGTCGGTCGTGCAGAAGCGCTTCGGCGAATGCGACGACGGCCAGTGGCGGCGCCTGGCGCACATGGCCGTCTCCTGGGGCTTCATGGGCATGTTCCTGGCCACGATCATCATCGGCGCCGTGGACTTCAACTGGCTGCATTGGCCGCGCTGGGTATCGCTGGTCGTCGGCTCCGTGTCCGGCGTCGTCTGCTCGCTGGGCCTGGGCTATTACATCTACCTGCGCCTGGCCAAAAAGACGGCCGTGGGCAAGTATTCCCACCCCAGCGACTGGGTGTTCCTGCTGCTGCTGGCGCTCTCGGTGCTGAGCGGCTTCGTCATCGTCGGCTTCCGCTTCCTGGGCCTGCCCATGGCGGCCTACGCCGCGGCGGTCTTCCACCTGGTGGTGGTCTTCGACCTGCTGGTCACTTTCCCGTTCAGCAAGTTCGCCCACGTCGTCTACCGGCCGGTCGCCCTGTTTCTCGCCGGATTGAAATAGTCAAACAGAAAATCGAGGAGGAAATAAAATGAGCGACGCACAACCCGTCGAGAAAGCCAGCATCGTGGTCATGAGCGGCGACATGGACAAGGTCATGGGCGCCTTCATCATCGCCAACGGCGCCGCCGCCTTCGACATGCAGGTCTCCATGTTCTTCACCTTCTGGGGGCTGAAGGCCATCCAGAAGGGCAACCTGACCGGCCAGGGCGTCATGGGCAAGATGCTCGGCGTGATGAACCGCGGCGGCATCGACCGCCTCAGCCCCTCCAAGCTGAGCTTCGGCGGCATGGGCCGGGTGATGTTCAAGATGATGATGAAGAAGCGCAAGGTCACGCCGCTGCCCGAGATGCTCAAGCAGGCCCAGGAGCTGGGCGTGAAATTGACCGCCTGCGAGATGAGCATGAACGTCATGGAGATCAAAAAGGAGGACCTCATTGACGGCGTGCAGATCGGCGGCGTCGCCTCCTTCATCGCCGACGCCTCGGAGAGCAAGTTCTCTTTGTTTATTTAAGCGAACACAAGCTTTCGTGACCCGTGCCCCCCTCTGCGAGGGCCTTTTCTTCCCTTTTGCCTTTCGCCTTTTGCCTTTTTTCTTCTATCGTTGTAACTTCTTGTGCTTTTCTCTTACTTTCTTTGCGGCTGCTAACACTATCACTGACACTTTTTCTTTAGGAATTTGCCGCTTGGGATAGCGGATCACCTGCGGGATTGCTTGATCCGGCTTAGGAATTCCAGGTCTTCCATGTCCCTTGGCCGCCGGACGGCCTTCTTGTTGCGGATCAACTCCTTCAGGCTGATATAGTAGATGGGATGTATGGCCCGCCCGATTTTGATCTTCTCCGTCACCTTTTCCTTCCAGGCTTGGGGGAAATCCACCGCGCTGATGGCGCTGAGCAGGTCGATGCGGTGCGGCGGCAACCCGAACTGGACGATCAGGTTATCGCCCTGCAGGTCGGCAGCGGATCTCACTCCCGGGACGCTTCCCTGCCAGAAATCAATGAGGGCGGCGTACAGCCTGCGGCAGTTTTTCGGTGAATTGTCGTAGTATATGTCGATGTCGCCGGTAAGCCGGGCATGTCCGTAATAAATGACCGCCTCGCCGCCGACGATCAAATAGCGTGCCTTGTGGCGAGCCAGCCATGCCAGAAATTCCCTGATGTCCCTGGAAAATGGGGCAGGGGTCATTGCCGGATGTGGGCTTCGCGGACGTCAGGGGCATCGCGGCCGAAGAAGCGCTCCTTCAGCGCCTTGGCGGCCCGCTGCCGTTGCCCGGGAGTCATGGCGATCTCCTGGAGGATCTCCCACTCCCTGGCCTGCTGGAACCCGTGCGCCACGTTGACGACGCGGGGCCGGCGCGTTTTTTCTGTCTTTTTGGGCGCCTGGCCTGTCCGGGTTCGCTTCTCTTTCATACAATAATTATAGCCCATTGCGTCGGTTTGTTCAATTGCAGCGCCGTTGCCCCAATCAGAAAAAGCATATGGGTAAATGGGTTAAGAATTGGTATACGGTGGACGGTTTACGGTGAAGAAGACCGAGTAGCAAGCAATATTGCTAACGATTCAGATCGACAAATTGCTTTACCAGCACTAACATTGAGATTTATCTCGATGAAGCTACAGTTCGACACTGACACTTTCTTCTCTTGCTTTTGCCTTTTCTTGCCGTCAACCATTCACCGTCTACCTTGCACTCATCTGATGAAATTTGTCCGCACCCTCTCTTCCGCTTCCGGCAGGGAGATCCCCGCTTTTTGCCCGGCTTGAATTGATTTTAGGAGCCAGGCCATGTTCCGTCCCAGCGTCCGCATGATCTGCAATCCTTCAAGGTCCTGGCGCACGTCCCGGGGGGTGTGGCCATGGACCATGTTCCAGTACTGCGATGAAACGACCGGCATGTTGTTGATGGTGAAATACTTGTTGAGCTGCTCGAACGCCGCGCTGGCCCCGCCCCGGCGGCAGCTGACGATCGCCGCTCCCGGCTTGTAGGCGAAGCGCTCGC
>JALOLA010000111.1 GCA_025456205.1 Acidobacteriota bacterium
CCATGACCAATTCCGAGATCCTGACCATCATGGTCGGCGGCATGGCCACCATCGCCGGCGGCGTCATGGCCGCCTACATCCAGATGCTCGGCCAGGCCATGTCCGAGGTCTACAATATCCCCCTGGCCGAGGCCCAGCTGCGCTTCGCCGTGCAGCTGCTCGCCGCCAGCGTCATGGCCGCGCCCGCCGGCCTGCTCATCTCCAAGATCCTCTTCCCCGAGACCGGCACGCCCGCCACCAAGGGCAAGGTCAACCTGAAGGTGGAGAAGAACGCCGACAACGTCATCGAGGCGGCGGCCACCGGCGCCGGCGACGGCATGCAGCTGGCGCTGAACGTCGGCGCCATGCTCATCGCCCGGCATCGCCCTGATCAACTACCTTTTTACCGGGCTCGGCGACCTGCTGGGCGTCAACGCTTACTTGACGGCCCGTTTCGGCATGCCCCTCTCGCTGCAGCTCATTTTCGGCGTGGTGCTGCGCTACCTGGCCATCGGCATCGGCGTGCCCGCCGCCGACGCCTTCCATTTCGGCAGCCTGCTGGGCACCAAGGTGGTGCTCAACGAGTTCGTCGGCTACATCGACCTGGTGGGCCTGATCAAGCAGGGGGCCATGAGCCCCAAGGCGATCACCATGGCCACCTACGCCATGTGCGGCTTCGCCAACTTTTCCTCGATCGCCATCCAGATCGGCGGCATCGCGCCCATGGCGCCGCACCGCAGGAAGGACATCGCGGCATTGGGACTGAAAGCCGTCCTGGGCGGCACCCTGGCCACGCTGATGACCGCCACCCTGGCCGGTATCCTCTTGGGGTGATTCCCCGGGCTTAAGTGAAAAGTGATTGACGAAGAGGCCATTCAGGCCGGTTTTCCACTTTTTGTCAATCGGCATGCTTTTACCCCAGTGAATGCGTCCGGGCAGCATCTGTTTTGACAATCGGGATATCCGGTTCACGACGATCTTTGTAGACAAAAGAAAAGAAAAGTGTTATACATGTTATACGGAGGGCAAGATGATTGCAGTCAGACTGCCGGAAAGCCTTGAAAAAAAGCTCGAGCAATTGGCGGCCAAAACGAACCGCACCAAGAGTTACTACATGCGCAAGGCCATCGAAGAATACCTCGAAGACGAGGCGGATTATCTGCTTGCCCTGGAGCGCATCCAGAAGGACAACCCCAGGATCTCGCTCAGCGAAATGGAGAAGCGGCTTGGCCTGGCAGATTGAGTTCGATGCCCAGGTCGAACACGATCTGAAAAAAATCGACCGTGAAGCCCAGCGCCGCATCATGCGCTACCTGCGCGAAAGGATCGCCACCGGCAAGGATCCCCGGCGTTTCGGTGCGCCGTTGCGCCGCGAGCTGTCCGGGTTGTGGAAATACCGCCTGGGCGACTATCGCCTCATCTGCCGCATCGAGGATAAAAGAGTCGTTGTCTATGTAATCCGGATCGGGCATCGCAAGGATATATACAAAGCGAAATGAGAGCATCGCCTCGCTGGGCTTGAAGGCCATACTGGGCGGCTCGCTGGCCACGCTGATGACCGCCACCCTGGCCGGGATTTCGCAGGGATAGGCCAGCGATTTCTGCCAGAAGCCGTATAAGATAGAAACAAGTCCGCGCGGTCGCATGGCCGCTTAAGGCCCGCTTGTGATATGATGGTCCGGTAACGGTGAATTCCCCGTTTTCCAAGGAGGAACATGTTTATGAGAACAGCCGTTTTATCCGTTTTGACCGTCATCATGACCCTGGCCCTGTTGAGCGCTGAAAAAAAACCGTTCGCCATAGACGACCTCTACCGGCTGAAAGGCATCGCCGGCCTGGCGCTGTCCCCGGCCGGCGACAGGCTGGTCTTCGAAGTGTCGTCCAGCGATCTCAAAAAAGCCGAGCGCAACACCGACCTGTACGAGATCCACCTGCCTTCGGGGACCGTGCGCCAGTTGACCACCGATCCGGGAGCGGAGAATTCGGCCTGCTGGTCGGCCGATGGCAGGACGCTCTACTTCGTGTCGAGCCGCGGCGGCTCGCCCCAGCTCTACGCGCTGCCCATGGCGGGAGGCGAGGCCAGGAAATTAACCGACTTCGCCCCGGGCATATCCACGCCGCTGCCGCTTCCCGGCGGCAAGGCCGTGATCTTTACCGCCTCGGTCTATCCCGAATGCGGGGCGGATGGCGCCTGCCACAAGAAGCAGGCGGAGAAGCTGGCCTCGGGCCCGGTCCAGGCTTACCTGGCCGATTCCCTGCTCTACCGCCACTGGACCTCGTACCGGGAGTTCCAATTCAGCCACCTCTTCCGCTGCGACCTGGAGACGGGCAAGGTGACCCTGCTGACCGGAGGCAAGGCCGACTACCCGACGTTCAACCACGGCAATGGCCGGGGCTTCGATGTCGCGCCCGACGGCCGGGAGATCTGCGTGGTCGTCAACCCCGATCCGCGCCCCGAGACCTCCACCAACAGCGACCTGGTCATCCTCGCCGCTGACGGCAAGGGGGAGCCCGTGGCCATCACCGCTGGCAACCGTGCCTTCGACGGCGATCCCCTCTATTCCCCGGACGGCCGCTGGATCGCCTACCGCACCCAGGCGACGCCGGGCTACGAGGCCGACTGCTTCCGCCTCGCCCTCTACGACCGCGTGAAGAAAACCTCCCGCATCCTGAGCGGGGCCATCGACAACTGGGTGGAGGGCATGCGCTGGACCTCCGACTCGAAGTCGATCTTTTTCCAGGTTCCCGAGCGAGGTGCCTACCCCCTTTACCGGGTCGACATCGCATCCGGCCGGATCAGCAAGGTGCTGACGAGCAAGACCATCCGCGAGTTCGCACTGCTGCCCCGCGCGGGCGGGGTGGTTTTCACCCGCTCGGCGGTCGGCGAGCCGGTCGAACTCTGGACAGCCCGTTTTGATGGCCAGGCCCCCCGCCGCCTGACGGTCTTCAACCAGGCCCTGGCGAACGAGACCGACATCCGCCCCGCCGAGGAGATGTGGGTCAAGGGGGCCGGCGGCCGGGATATCCAGGTCTTTGTCGTCAAGCCCCACGGGTTCATCGCGGGCAAAAAGTACCCGCTGATCGTCAACGTGCACGGCGGCCCGCAGATGATGTGGTCCGACGGCTTCCGCGGCGACTGGCAGGTCTACCCGGGCGCCGGCTACATCGTGGCCTTCCCGAATCCCCACGGCTCGACCGGCTACGGCCAGGAGTTCACCGCAGCCATTTCCCGGGATTGGAACGGCAAGGTGATGGAGGATATCGAGAAGGTCGCCGACCACCTGGCCGGTCTGCCCTATGTCGATGCCGGGCGCATGGGTGCCATGGGCTGGTCCTGGGGCGGCTACGCCATGATGTGGCTCGCGGGCACCGAGACGCGCTTCAAGGCGCTGGCGGCGATGATGGGGGTCTACGACCTGCGCTCGATGCACGGCGCCACCGAGGAGCTCTGGTTCCCGCAATGGGACCTGGGAGGAACCCCCTGGGCCAATGCCGAAGGCTATGAACGGATGAACCCCTCCGCGCGGGCGGCGAGCTTCAGGACCCCATGCCTGGTGATCACCGGCGAGCGGGATTATCGCGTTCCTTACACCCAGAGCCTGCATTTTTTCACCGACCTGCAGTCGCAGGGTGTTCCCTCGCGCCTGATCGTCTTCAAGAACGACGGCCACTGGCCCGACAACCTGAAGTCGATGCCGGTATATTACAATGCCCACCTCGAATGGTTCCACGCCTACCTGGGCGGGGAGAAGGCGCCGTATTGCACCGAGAAGATGATCCGCAACACGGCCTTCGACGAGCCGGCGCCCGCCGCGCCCCCTACAGCGCCGGAAACTCGCTGATCGCGGCGATTATGATTGCCGGGGCATAACCGGCAGGGCAGGGGAGCCCATCTGGGTTGAGCCAGCAGAAGTCCATGCCGGCGTTGCGGGCGGCGGCCATGTCCGAAGTGACGCTGTCGCCGACGTAGAGGACGTCGGCGGCCGCGACGCCGATCTTTTC
>JALOLA010000065.1 GCA_025456205.1 Acidobacteriota bacterium
CCCGCGCAGGGCGTCGGTCGGCTTCAGCCGGGCGATGCGCCGGGTCGGCAGCAGGCTGACCACGGTCGTGACCAGCAGGGCCAGCAGGACGATATAGAGAACCAGGCCGGCGCTGTACACCGGGAATATTTTTTCGCCGATGGAGATGCCCATGTCCTCGGTCCCGGCCGGCACGGCGAAGCCGGCCCGGGCCTGCAGCCACAGCAGCGGCAGGCCGTACAGCACTCCCAGGATGACGGCCAGGATGCCGTGCAAGGCTCCCTCCAAAGTGAACAGGCGGATGACCTGTGCACGGGTGAAGCCCAGGGCGATCAGGGTGCCGATCTCGCGGCGGCGGCGGAAGATGGCCAGTACCTGCGTATCGAAAATGGCCAGCATGCCCAGCGACAAAAAGATGACCAGGAATATCGTGCGGCCGTAGCTCTTGGCCTTGACCAGCTCACGCAGGTCCTGGAGCAGGTAGTCGATGTCGCGAAAGGTCCACCCCGGCAGTTGGCCGGGAGGCGGCGTGTTCGGGGCCAGGACGACCATGGTGGCCTCGCCGGGCAGGCGCGCCATGGCCTGCAGTTTTTCCAACGGCAGCCAGGCCTGGTTGCTGTCGATGCTGGCGACGGTGGTCTTCATGATGTGGACGATGCGGACGTCCTGGGCGTTGAAGGCCCCACCGGGCTCGCGCCAGCGCAAGGTCAGCACGTCGTCCGGGGCAAGCCCGGCCGCCTTGGCGAAGCGGCCGCCGATGAGGGCCGGCAGGTCGTTCTCCTTCGCGACCAGTTCGGCGGTCGGGAAGGCGAGAATGCCTTGTTGGGGAGAGATCCCCTTGAGCAGGATCGAACGCATGCGGCCGTGCGGGTAAATGCTTCCCTGCAGGATCAGGACGGCGGTCGCCTTGCCCTCGTTGACCAGTTCCTGCAGGGCGGCGGGCAGCGGAGCATGGGCCTCCTCCAGGGTCAGCGGGTCGAACGGATCGTATTTCTCCTGCCAGAACTGTCCGCCGCCGAACTCGATGGCCTGGGCGGCCTGGGCGGCCTGCTCGTCCATGCCAGAGACCAGGCTTTGGTTCCAGACCGCCGCCACCAGGGCGATGGAAATGATCAGGGCGTTGAGCCAGGCGCGGATGCCGGTGCCGATGATGTTGCGCAGGGCGAGGCGCAGGGTGATCATGGCTGCACTCCCTGTCCGGCCCGACCCGGCATTGTCTCGTCCCCGGCCACCCGGCCGTCGACCAGGGTGATCTTGCGGCGCAAATAGCCGATCACCTTTTCATCGTGGGTGGCGAACAGGAAAGACGCGCCCAGTTCGCGGTTCAGTTTTTCCATGGTCCCGAGGATATGGTGGGAGTTCTCGGCGTCCAGGTTGGCCGTGGGCTCGTCGGCCAGCACCAGCGGCGGCCGCTTGACCATGGCCCGGGCAATGGCCACGCGTTGGCTTTCGCCGCCCGACAGTTGCGACGGGCGCGAGCGCGCCCGTTCGGCGAGCCCGACCCAGTCCAGGGCGTCCATGACCATCCGCCGCCGCTGCGCGGCCGGTGTTTTCAGCAGCAGCAGCGGGAATTCGACATTCTCGTAAGCCGTGTAGACCGGCAGCAGGTTGAAGGTCTGGAAGATGAAGCCGATCGAGCGGTTGCGCAATGCTGCCGCCTCACGGTGCGATAGGGTCTCCACCTTGCTGCCCAGCACGTCGGCGCCGCCCGATGTCGGGGTGTCCAAAGAACCGATAATGTTCAGAAAGGTGGTCTTGCCCGATCCGCTCGGGCCGACCAGCCCGGTGAATTCGCCTCTGTCGAAGGCCAGGCTGACGTCGTTCAGGGCCGTGACCCGCGCCGACCCCATGGGATAGATCTTCGTCAGGTTTTTTGTCAGTATCAGGTTGCTGTTGCCCATTTTTCACCTCCGCTGCTTGCTAGCGCTCATATGTTCCAAACTGCCATCAGCAGAAAGCCCCGACCGCTATACAGGTTGTTTCCCGCCCGTCCCGCGCCGGCGACCGGATCCGACCCGGGATTCCAGAATAGCATGGCATGGAACTGCCAGTGGTCATAGGTCCGCTGCCAGCTGATGAAATTGTATGTTTGTTTCTGCCGCCAGTCAAAATAAACCAATGCGCCCAGGCTGTCCAGAAGGTCGAGCGGATAGCGCGTTACGACGGCGGAAAGGGAATTGTCGTTCTCGCTGCCGCCCATCAAGGTCGTCCCCGCCTGGGATAAGTAATGCTCGACCAGCAGGTAGAGGCCGTTGCCCAATTTGAACGTATAATCGACGCCCAGGGCCAGCGCGCGCTGCCAAGGGAAAACCGCGACCGGATCGTCCTGGTGGATGATGGATGCCTCAAGCCAAAGGCCGATCCCCAGGTCCCATTTGCCGTCCAGGGCGAAGCGCCTTTCCGCCGGCCCCAGGGCCGCTTCGGCAGCGGACGGATCGAGGCGGCGCTGGTGAAAAGTCAGCCCGGCTTCGCCCGAGAGCAAGGGCGCCTGGAATCGGCCTCCGAATTCCAGGGTTCCGGAGGCGGTGGGCCGAGTTTCCCAGCCTTTGGTGTCGGGATTGCCATGGAGTCCCCAGAGCCAGGCATTGGCGTTGGACCTGAAATAATAGCGCAGCAGCAGTCCGTAGACGCCGTCGGTGATCTGCAGCGGGTCGCGGGGATCCAGCGCATCAAACCACATCAAAGGCCTGAAAACGGTCGCCGACCCGAAATTGAGCTTCTGCAGCCCCAGCCGCGCTTCGAAGCGGGAATGAGAGAGCCGCAGCCACAGGCGGTAGGGCTTGATGCGGCCGGTCACGTCCGGTGCTTTCCAGTCCGGGGCCGAGGCGGCGATCGACGCGTCGAGGGAAAAATCACTGTCGAGCCTCCATCCTGCGCCCAGGGTTTTTTCCAGGGAAAGGGACGGCTGCCAGCGCAGGCCAAGGCGCGGCGTCGAGGGCGAGTCGTCGTTCAGTGAAAACCATCCGCTCAGCTGGCTTTTGAGCTCGGCGCCGGCCATCGGCGGGGAAAGGATCGCCGTTGCCAGCAGCAGGACCGGAGCGGCGAGGGCCAGCGGCATCGCGCATCTCATGACGATTTCCCTTCCTGGATGATCCCGTAGAAGAACAGGTTCATCAGCTCGGAGCCCAATTCCCTTGGCGAGGGGTAAAGACGGACGAGGCGTTCATCGACCGCCAACTCTGTTAGGATGTCCAGGAAAACCATCAGGAACTCGGGTTTGACGCCGGGCCGGATATGGCCCTGACGCTGCGACTTGCGGAATTCGTTGAGTGCGACCTGCAGGTTCTCTTCCGAGCGGCGGCGAAACAGCTCGTGGATCCTGGGATAGGGCGACAGAAAGAGGTCCTGAATGAAAGCCTTGCTCATCCCGTCCGCCTTGCTCAATTTAATATCTATGAATTCGGCGATTTTCCGGCTGTACGGAACATCCTGGTCCATGATCCGCTGAAACGTGCCCATCATGTCATCGATGAGCCTGTTGACCACGGCTTCGGCAACATGGGATTTATCGGGAAAGTAATGATAGAAAGTCATGCGGCTGATCGAGGCGGTCCGACAGATGTCGCCTATGGTCGTCTTGCGGATCCCGAACTTGAAGAAGAGCGTCTCGGCTGCGGCCAGAATCCTGCCGGCTTGCTCCGACTTTGCCTTTCGCGGTGAAGCGTCTTTTTTTTTCATGCTATACAAAATGTAATAATATTTACAAATAAAGTATAATATAATAATAATTGTAAATCAACAAAAAAATAAATTTTCTTTGCGAAAAAGCGTATTCCGGGCGATCCGGGATCGTCCCGGAAGCTCCTCACGGCCAGGTGCTTGCCGACAGCGCCAGAAATACCTCGTGAAATGTTCTGGCCGGCAATTGCTCGGCGCGTGCCTGGGCGGGAATGGCGGCAACGGCGAAGGCGGCCTGCAAAGCGGCGGCGCCGTAATGCGGGGACAGGTTGTTCCACAGCGTCTTGCGCCGCTCGGCGAAGCACAATTTCACGAACGGATAGAATTCGCCTGCCGCGCCCGCGAGCGTGATGTCCGCCGGCTGCACGGTGATCACGGTGGACATGATCCTGGGAGCCGGGCTGAAGGCGCCGGCCGGGACGTGAAAACAGCGGCGGGTTCGGAACAGCAGCTGGAACAGCACCGACTGGGCGTTGTATTTCTTCCCCCCGGGCACGGCGAGGACCTTGTCGACGAAATCCTTCTGCAGCATCAGGACGGCGGCGCTGATGCGGCCGCGCTGGCAGATGAACCAGTCGATCAGTTCCTTGGATATATGGTAGGGGAGGTTGCCGACGACGGCCACCCGGTCCTGAGGGTAAAGCCGGGCCAGGTCGATCTTCAGGATGTCCTCTTCGATGATCCGCGGCGGGTCGCCGAAGCGCTTGCGGAGCTCGCCGGCCAGGAAACGGTCGATCTCGACCAATGTCACCCGCTCGGCGGGAACATGTTCCAGCAGCAGCCCGCTCAATATCCCGGGGCCGGGACCGATCTCCAGGACTGCGCCTGTCTGCGGCAGGAAGGCGTTGATGATCTTGGCGGCGATGTTCTTGTTGTGCAGGAAGTTCTGGCCGAGTTTCGCTGACGCTGGCATGGAATGATTATAGGCGCTGCCGGCGGAATTTCCAACTGCCTGTCTTCGGCTTGACTTCCCCGCCCTTCGACCCTAGAATCCCTTCGGGAATGAATCGTTTTTTTCGGGAAGGAAGCATCTTTGCGGATGGCAGCGAGGGGAGATGGCGACAGCAATATGTGTGCTTGACCGTGATGATTGGGGCGCGAACACCGACAACATGGTCGTGGTCGACCCGGCGCGCCGGCTGCTGCTCTGGGTGCCGCGCGACATCTGGTGCCGGTCGTTCGGGGACAGGGTCAACACGGCGTTCGCGCGCGGCGGCCACGGGCTGCTGCGGGCGGCTCTGGCCGAGATCGGCGTCACCATAGCGCACTCGCTGTGCCTGCGGCGCAGCGCCGTGGAACGGGCTTTGTCCGGCCTGTCGCTCACCGTTCCCGTGCCGGCGCCGCTCGACCTGCTCTACCCGCTCACGCCGCTCACCAACATCCAGGACGGCCGCAAGATCGTCAGCTTCCGGCCGCCCGAGGAGCGCCTGGAAGGCGAGCGTATCCACCAATGGGTCGGAGCGCGGCAGTCCGTTTTCGGCAGGACCGGAGACCTGGTGCGCATCGAGCGGCAGCAGGTATTCGTGCGCCGCCTGCTGGAAACGGGATTTGACTTCGGCTCGGTGATCGCCGAGCCCGGAAGGATCAGCATGTCCTCCCCGGCGGCGCTCGAAGATGCGGCTGCGGTTCGCTGCCACTGGCGGTTCGCCACGCTTGACGATGCCAGGCCCGCCCGCATCCAGGGCAAGGAAGTGCTGGTCCGTCCCGGGGCGCTGGTGCGGCGGGTGATGTCCAGCCGGGCCTATAGACTACTGGCGGTATTCGCGCGTCGGTTGCGCGGCCTGCTGCTGCGCCGCGTGCTGATCGTCCCCTCGTGGGGCGTCATGGCCGCCCGCCGCCGCGTGCGACTGTTGGCTGTCCTTGCGGTGCGCAACGGGATGCGCTATCTGCCGGGCTACCTGGCCAACGTGGCGCCGCATGTCGACGGCATCGTGGCCATCGACGACGCCTCGACCGACGGCAGCGGCGCCCTGCTGCAGGCACACCCCGCCGTCCTCGAAATGCTGCGCGTTCCTGCCGGCAGAACCTACTGGGATGAGGTCGGCAACTATAAGAAACTCCATGCGGCGGCGCTGCGCCACGGCGCCGAATGGATGCTTTCCCTGGACGCCGACGAGCGGCTGGAGCGCGGTTTTCGCGAACGGGCCGAACGCGTCATCCGCCGCGGCCGGCGGCTGGGGCTGCGCGTTTTTACAGTGAAGATGCGTGAGCTCTGGGATGATCTGGATATGTATCGCTGCGACGGCATATGGGGCCGCAAGCGCGTCTCCCGCCTCTTTGCCGCCCTGCCCAACCACCGTTTCGATTACCGGCCGCTGCATTCGGTCAAAGCGCCGCAGCAAGGGCGCGTGGCTGGCCAATTCATCGGCGCCGACCTTGAGATCTATCACCTGCACACCCTGCGCCGCCCGGACCGCGAGGCCCGGCGCGACCGCTACAAAGCCCTGGATCCCGGCGCCATCTGGCAGCCGGGCATCGGCTACGATTACCTCGCCGACGAGAGCGGCTTGCGCCGGCGCCGCATCCGCGCCCGCCGCATGTACCTGGAGAACGGCCTTGACCGCCGGGAATAATTCTGGCCCGCGATTCTCTCAGCCAGGCAACATGAACGTCCTGGTGCTCGGCAATTATTTCGACCGCGACGGCCTGACCTCCAAGGCCTTGAGCGAGGCGGCCTACCTTGCCCCGCTGGGCGTGCGCCTGGTGATCGTCGTGCCGCAGAACCCTTTTGCCCGGGCCGGGGCCGTGGCCAAGCTGCAGGCGCTGGGCATCGCCCATTATCGCGCCCTGACCCATTTTCGCATCCTGTATTTTTTTTTCCCCGTCACCGTCTGGCGCCTCGTCCGCATCATGCGCCGGGAGAAGATCGACCTGCTGCACGTCAACCACGGCAGGACCCTGCTGCTGGGCGTGATCCTGGGCTGGCTGCGCCGGGTGCCCCTGGTCTATACCATCCACGGCGTCAGTGGCCGCGAGCTGCCGCTGGCGGCGCGGGGCCTACTGTTCCGTCGCGTCGCCCGGGTGCTGCCGGTCTCCGAGGAGAGCGCCGCCTTCTTCGCCGGCCGCGTGCGCTACCCGGCGCGGCAGGTCGTCATTGTCCGCAACGCCATCGATTTCGCCCATTTCACGCCGGTGGAAAAAAAGGCGGACGGCTTTTTCAGCATGCTGTACCTTTCGCGCCTGGACCACGACAAGCGCCGGGCGGTGGAAGCGGCCATGGACGCTGCGGCGCGCATCTTCCTCCTCCGGCCGCAGGCCCGGCTGCGCATCCTGGGCGATGGCCGGCAATACGGCAGGATCAGGAAGCGGGCGCGGGCCGTCAATGGCCGCCTGGGCCAGGACGTCATCACGGTCGAGGGCTGGGCCGACGATCCGGCGCGGTTCATGGACAAGTGCGACCTCGTCCTGGGAGTGGGGCGCTGCGTGCTGGAGGCGGTCGCCGCCGGCCGGCCGGCACTGGTGCTCGGCAACGAGGGCATCGGCGGCCGGGTGACGGCGGAAAACTTCCCCGTCCTGCAGGCGACGAATTTTTCGGGACGCGGGTCCGCTGTCGCCACGTCCGGCGCGAACCTGGCCCGCATCCTGCTGGCAGCGCCGCCGTTCGCGCCGGTCGATGAAAGGACGCGGGCGCTGGCCATGGACGGGCATGATGCCGCCAGGCTGGCGGCGGTGCTCCAGCGGGTCTACCTCGAGGTGCTGGCCGGCGGCCGCTAGCTTATTTTTCCTCGGCTTCGTAGGCGGCGATCACATCGGCGGCGGGCCCGTCGCGCCGGATGCGACCCTTGTCCAGCCAGATCGCCCGCTGGCAGTATTTTTTCAGGAAGCCGTGGTCGTGGGACGTGAGGATCATGGTCCGCGGCGATTCCGCCAGGCGGACGAAGAAGGCATTGCATTCCCGGAAGAACGCCTGGTCCACGTGGACGAAGGTCTCGTCGAAAACGAGGAAGTCAGCCGGAGCCTGGAAGACGATGCTGAGCGCCAGGCGTTGGCGCTGGCCGAGGGAAAGGTCGCGCAACGGGGCAAAGCCCAGGGCCGTGATGTCGGCGGATTCCAGGATCCGGGCCACCAGCGGCTCCGTCTGCCTGCGCTTCATGCCGCATACGGCGCCGAAGAGGTAGATGTTGTCGATCACCGGCAGGTCGGCATTCTGGCCGATCCAGAACTTGAACAGCGCCAAGGGCTCCGCCGCCACCTCCATGCTGCCGCTGCTGGGATCGAGGATGCCGGCCACCAGGCGCAGCAGGGTGGTCTTGCCCGAGCCGTTGCGGCCGATGACCGCGACCTTTTCCCCACGCTGGACGGTGAACGAGATGTCGCGCAGGGCCCAGTATTCCATGGTCAGCTTGTCCGGCCCCAGGAGCGCCTTCAGCGCCCGCAGCGTGGAGCGTTGGCGCTTCAGCACCCGGTAGCGCTTGGCGGCGTGGTCGGCGCGGATCAGCGGCTCGCTCATGTGCGGTCCAGGGCCTCCCCTTCCCAGCGCAGGAACACGAGGTAGGCTGCGGCCAGCACCAGCGTGCCCGACAGGAGGCAGTGAAGAAGGACCGGCGCCGCCAGCGTCCCCCCGCGCATGAACACGGCGCGAAAGGCGTCCAGGAACGGGGCCAGGGGGTTCAGCCAGGAGATCAGGGCGCGCATGGTCGGGGACAGGCTTTCCAGCGAGTAAAAGACCGGCGTGATGAACAGGAACAGGCGGGCCAGGATCGCCCAGACGTGCTCCACGTCGCGGGCGAAGCAAAAGGAGAGGGAAAGGGCCAGGCCGACGCCCAGCACCAGGGCCAGGAACGACAGCAGGACGAGGATGAACAGCAGTGCGGACCTCCACGTATAAAAGCCGTAGGCCAGGCTGATCACGGTGCAGATGGCCAGCTCGATGGCGAACTTCCAGGCGTTGATCGAAATGGTGGCCAGCACGAGGTTCTCGCGCGGGATGGTGGAGTTCAGGGCGATGTCGCGGTTGTAGCTGAGCACCTTGAGCAGGTATGACGTGGCGGTGATGAAAAAATTCACCATGATGATGCCGGTCAGCAGGTAGAGCGGGTAGCCCGGGATGCCGCGCCCGAAATGGCGGCTGAAGACGTAATACATGGAGGCCAGCATGACCGCCGTGCCGATCAGGCTCCAGGTGCCGCCCAGGAACGAATGGTAGTCGCTGGCCTTGATGTTGGCCCGCACCATCTCCAGCAGGATCGTGCGGTTGGCCGGACGGGCCAGCCGCCGGGCGCGGGCGCCGAATCGGGAGGCGAACGCGCGGCGGTTCATGTCGGCCTGAAGTTGGCGGGGCGCCTTGCTGCCGGTCTTCGCGAGCGCACGCCGGCCAGGAAGAAGCCCGCCCGCGACGCGCTCTCGAGAAGCAGCAGGACGGGCCAGTAGGCGAGGAAGCGCGCCGGCCAGCCGGTCTGCCAGGCACGCCAGCACGACCAGTAGATGGCGGCCGGCCCGGAACGCAGCGCCAGCCACGCCAGGCCGTGGACGCTTGCAGCTTTCTGTTCCGGAAAGGCGCATAGGCGCCAGGAAGCCTGGCCGTTGGCAAAGGCGATCTGCAGCGCCGGCCGCAGGCGGGCATCGTTGCGGTGGCCGATGGCCAGCCCGGGCTGGTAATGGACCGCGATGCCGGCGGCATGAAGGCGTCGGGTGAACTCCGTGTCCTCGCCGCGGGCGAAGGACTCGTCAAAGCCGCTGACCACCTGGAACACCTCGCTGCGAAAGGCGGCGCCGCCGGCCGCCTCCAGGTCATGGTCGGTGGTGACCGCCGCGCCGGGCGGGCGACGGCGCCATAGCCCGCGGCGGCCCGCTGCGGCCGTGAGCGGTGCCAGGCGCCGGATCACGCTGGCCTCCTGGTAGGCGTGCAGCGCCCGGCCGAGGAAGCCGCTTCCCGCTGCGACGACCTTGAAGCGCAGGACCAGGGCCTGCGGCTGTTCCCTGAAGAAATCGGCGATCGCGCGCGCGTAGCCCCGGGGCAGCAGGTAGTCGTCGGCGACAATGGCGGTCAGCGCGGTGCGACTGCTGCGGATGCCTATATTCCTGGCCGCCGCGATGCCCCGGTGCGCCTGGGAAACGCAGCGCCATCGCGGCCGGGCAGCCGTCAGCGCGCGCACCATCTCCACCGTGCCGTCGGTCGAGCCGTCAACAACGACGACGAAATCCAGGGGGATCCCCGGGTCGTCCTGGGCGAAGAGCGATTCCAGGCAGGTGCGCAGCAGCTCGCGGCGCTGATGGGTCAGCACAATGATGGTCAGCCCCGGCGCGAGGGTGGCGTCTGCAGGCGTGAGGCTCCGGGCCGGTTGCGCGGTTGTCGGCATGGAGGGATTATATCGCCCCGCGAGCGGAATTGCCAGGCAGGGAGTCGTTAAAGGCAAAAGCAAGAAAAGAAAATTCCAAATCCCTCTTTTGCCTTCACTGGCACTTAAACTTTTTTGCAGGGATCATCGGAAATTGGAACTTGAGATCCGGGAATATCGTCTTTCGCGTCACGCGTCACGAATGCTCATCTATTTCTTGAGCTTCTCTTTCCACTCGGGGATCAGGTGCCGGGGTCGCTTGCCGGCCAGGGCCTGGCGCACCGACTGGACGGTCATGAGGGCCATCTGCCGCCGCGTCTCCCCCGTGGCGCTGCCCAGGTGCGGCAGCAGCGTCGCGTTCGGCAAGCGCCGCAGCGTGTCGTTGACGGCCGGCTCGTGCTCGTAGACATCGAGGCCGGCGCCGAAAAGCTCGTTTTTTTCGAGCGCCGCCGCCAGGGCCTGCTCGTCCATCAGCGGGCCGCGGGCGGTGTTGATGAAGATGGCGTCCTTCTTCATCAGGGCGAAGACGTCATGGCTGAAAAGGTGATGGACGCCGGGCGAGTAGGGCAGATGCAGCGAGACGACGTCGGCGCTGCGGATCAGCTCCAGGAAGGTGACGCGGGCGAAGCCATGCTTCTTCTCGATGAGCGGCTTGGGACTCCGCGAATAGAAAACGATCTTCATGCCGAAGGCGCGGGCGCGCAGCGCCGTGGCCAGCCCGATCCGGCCCATGCCCACGATGCCCAGGATGGCGCCGCTCAGCTCCTTGCCCAGCAGCAGGTCGGCCTGCCAGCCGTGGAAGCCACCCGAGCGCATGAAGGCGTCGCCTTCGAGCAGGCGCCGCGCCACGGCGAGCACAAGGGCCATGGCCAGGTCGGCGGTGGCGTGGGTCAGGACATCGGGGGTGTGGGTGACCAGGACGTTGCGCTCCAGGGCGCGGCCGACGTCGATGTTGTTGTAGCCCACGGCGAAGTTGGCGATGATCTTCAAATTTTTCATGGCGCCGATGGCGGCGGCGTCGACGGGGTCGGAGAGGAAGCTGATCAGCCCTTCGGCGTCGGGGTGGCGGCGCATGCATTCGGGCAGGCCTCCCTCTTCCTCGTCGGCGATCACCAACCGGAACTCGCGGCGCAGGCGCTCGACGGCGTCGTCGTGGTAACGGTGGGCCAGGATGACTTTATGCATGGGCGATGGTCCTCGTGATGGCCTGGAAGGCGCGGTGGAATTCGCCGGCGAATTTTTCCCT